>NZ_JWLN01000003.1:0-279213 GCF_000814065.1 Pseudomonas sp. C5pp
AACCTCCAGGGTCGCCTTTTTTCGTTCAGCTGATCAGAAATCGTAGCGCAGGTTCAGCGTCGCGTTCCTCGGCGCGCCATAGTGGCCATAGTTGCCGGCCAGGCCTGCGTAGTATTTCTTGTCGAACAGGTTGTCCACGTTCAGCGTGGCGGCCAGGTGCTCGCTGATCTTGTAGCGGGCCATCAGGCTGGCCACGGCGTAGTCTTCCTGGGTGATGCGCGTGTTGTAGCGGGTGGCCAGGGATTGCTGGGAGTTCCAGTTGACCCCACCACCAACAGTCAGGCGCTCCCATTCGCCGGGCAGGCGGTAGGTAGTCCACAGGCGGAATGTATCCAGCGGCAGTTGAGACGTCAGCCGAGTGCCATTGGCATCTTCCGTGCGGGAGTGGCTGTAACCGGTATGAACTTCAAGCCCGCGAGCCACTTCGCCGGACAGTTCAAGATCAATGCCCTTGGTTTCGGCGCCGCTGACCGCGCGGTAAGCGGTGGAGTTAGGCACGCCCGGTACGCTGAAACCGGTGTCTTCCTCTGCAAGGTTGTCGCGCTTGATGAGGTAGATCGCCGCGTTGGCGTTCAGGCGACCATCGTAGAACTCACCTTTCCAGCCCATTTCATAGTTCTGCCCGATCACAGGGTCCAGCACCTTGCCGGTACGGTCGCGGCTGGTCTGGGGCTTGAAGATATCGGTGTAGCTGGCGTACACCGATTGCTCATCGGTCAGGTCGTAGATCAGGCCGGCGTACGGTGTTACCTCTCCGTGCTCATTCAGTTGCGTGGGGTTGCCGTTGCCAGTGGTCAACACCACCTGGTTCGAGTCCGAGCGGTAATTGGTGGTACGGGCACCGAGAATCATGTGCAGGTCGTCGGTGAAGTTGAGCCGGGTGGCAATGAAGTAGCCGGTCTGGCGGATGGTCAGGTCATAGTCCAGCAGTGGCGAATAGTTGCCAGGTTGCGGTATGCGGTTGCCCCAGGTGTAGAAGTTGAATGTGGCTTCCCCAGCTGTCCCGGTGAAGTGGTTGTTCTCGTAATCCATGTAGTCGAAGCCGGTAACCAGTTCGTGGGTCTGGCCAAACAGCTCGAAAGGCCCCTGCAGCGTGATGTTCATGCCCCGCTGAACCTGGTGGGCATCGACTTGCAGCAGGTCGGACTTGGCGTTGCCGGTGGCTTGATCGAGGGTAGATACGCCCGCACCGGTGCGGTAGAACGCCGACAGCGAGTCGCGATCGACATCCATGTAGTTGCCGGCCATCTTCAACTGCCAACCATTGCCAAGCTCCTGGTCCAGGCCGAAGGAGTAGTTCTTGGTGGTGTAGTCTTCATACATCCAGCGCGGCCCGGAACTGGTCGAGCGGGAGAAGTTGGTGGGCTGGCCATTGCTGAAGAACAACGGCACACCTGGCGCGCCATTGGCGTCGTAGGTCTGGTAGTCCATGCCGAAGCGCACGGTGGTGGTATCGGTCAGGTCTGCTTCGAGCACGCCGTAGACCAGGTCACGGTCCTGGCTGTACCAGTCCATGTAGCTCTGGTTGCTCTGCTTGGCGGCCACCAGGCGGCCGCGCAGCTTGCCGCTTTCGATCAGCGGGCCGGACACGTCGGCCTCGGTGCGATAGTAGTCCCACGAGCCCACACCGGCCTGCACATACGACTGGAATTCACGCGTGGGGCGCTTGCGTACCATGTTGACCACACCGTTGGGCTCGCCCGCACCGGTCATCAGGCCAGTGGCGCCGCGGACGATCTCGATGCGGTCGAACATGGCCATGTCCATCAGGGTGTTGGGCATGTTGCGCGTCAGATAGTCTTGCGTGGTGTTCACGCCATCGAGCTGGTAGGTGCTGATTTCCGAGCCGCGCGAATAGATGTGAAAGCGCTCGCCACCGTCCTGGGACATGGTGATGCCCGGGTTCTGCTTCAGCACGTCGGTAATGGTCGCCAGGTGCTGGTCGTCCATTTGCTGGCGGGTGATGACGCTGATGCTTTGCGGTGTTTCGCGTATCGACAGGTTCATGCGGGTGGCCGTGCTGGTCACGCCGGTGGTGTAGGAACCCGTGCCTTCGGTAGTGGCCCCCAGGCCCACGCTATTGACGTTGGTCGCCGAAAGCTCGACCTGGCCGTCCTTTGCGGCTGAACCCGCTGTTACCGTCACGGTGTTGCCGTCGATCTGATAACGCAGCCCGCTGCCGCCCAGCAGGATGCGCAGGGACGAAGCGAGATCGTGGCGCCCTTTGAGTGCGGAGGAGCGCAGGCCACCGATATCTTCCGGGCTGTACAGCAACTGGGTATCGGTCTGCCTGGCCAGTGCCTGCAACGCCGAGTTCATCGACTGCGCGGGAATATCCAGCGTCCACTCCTGCGCCTGCACCTGGGCAACCATCGCAGCGGATATCGCCAGGCCCAGGCCGATGCGTGTGAACGCGCGCTGGGGACGAAGGGAATGACGGATCAGTAGTGCTTTGGCAAGCGGGTTGAGCGAGCCGGGGAGGGACTTGGACATCTATTGCGGTCTCGTTGGCAGAGGGGTTTTTTTCTATGTCAGCTATATGACGCAGCACCTGTGAAAAACCGGAACGATTCTTATTGGCGATTTTTTTGGGCGATGCTGCGTTAACCGCGTCACAACTTCACAGTTCGCGTGCTACGCGAAAGCCGAGGAAGTCACCGCGGGTGGTCTTGAGGCGGTCGTTGCGGTTGGCCGAGCGGGAGAAGATCGGCGGCTCGCCCCAGTCGTTGCCGCGCATGTGCGCGCGGATGCACTTGGGGTCCTGGATCCAGGCACTGCCGTCGGTAGGGGCGTCTTTGTAGCTGTCGTGGTAGCAGTCGGCGACCCATTCGTAGACGTTGCCGTGCATGTCGTACATGCCGAAGGCATTGGGCGGGTAGCTGCCCACCGGGGCGGTGAAGGCGTAACCGTCCTTGGGGCCATAGGTGTTGGCGTGCTTGCTGATCTCGTATTTGCCAGGTTCGTCGAAGGGGAAGGGGAACGGGCCGCTGGAACCGCCACGGGCGGCATATTCGCGTTCGGCTTCGCTGACCATGCGGTACGGCTTGCCGGTGGTTTTCGCCAGCCATCGGGTGTAGGCCTGCACTTCGTCGTAGTCGATGCACACCGCCGGCTGGCGGGGGCCTTGCTTGTAGCTGGGCTTGCTGGCTTCGCACCAGCGGCCGGGGCGGTCGTCGCCGCTCTTGATGACGGTGCCGGTGGCCTTGATGTAGGCGTCCAGTTCGCCGGCGGTGACCTGGTAGCGGCTCATGGCGAAGGGCTTGGCGAAGGTCACGGTGTGCAGCGGGCCCTCGTCGGGCTGGCGGCCGACTTCATCGTCGGGGGCCCCATCACGTAGCTGCCGGCGGGCAGCACGACCATTTCGGGGCAGTCCTTGCAATCCTTGAACACGTCGCCGGGCTTGGCGGCATGGGCGTAGGCGCTGACCAGCAGCAGGCAGGTGATCTGGGCTGGCCGGTAGAGCCGGGCGGATACGTTCATCGGTGGTCCTCGAAACGGGTGAATGCGGGCTGCGTTTCGCATTCAGACGAATCGGGGTGGTGAGAAATTAACCAATACACACGCGACCCCTTACCAGCCAGTTAACGTCACTGGGGCTGCTGCGCAGCCCATCGCCGGCAAGCCAGGCTCCCACAGGGACTGCGAAAATCTTGAGTTCTGCGCCGTACTTGTGGGAGCCCGGCTTGCCGGCGATGGGCCGCAAAGCGGCCCCGGCAATATCGGCGTGGATGCAAAGAACTGGGGCCGCTTCGCGCCCCCTCGCGACACAAGGCCGCTCCTACACGGGATTGTGGCCGGCGGGGTAGTTGCCAGCCAGGAAACACCGGGCTATAGTCCAGCCCACTGTTCTCTTCCCGAAGACCTGTTCATGCCAGCCAACCCATCCACCACAAGCTTTGCCATCGCGCCAGTCGCGGGCATGGTCGTGCGTGGCTGCCAGCAGCCGGCGATGATCAGTCACTATCCACCACCACCTGTCAGTGGCGTCGTAGGCGGCGTAGCTCCGCCTCCTTGCGTGGTCGTGCTGGGCTGATCGGCTTCTGGCCGCATCCCTTCGCACACGCAACCTACTGAACACGGTCGGCGACTTCCCACGCTGAAGCGCACGCCGTCCGTCTGGCTTATTCGCCTTATATCAGGTGGCAATACATGTCTGTCTTTAGCAAAGCATCCGTGGCCTCGGCGGCCACTACCAGCCTGTTCGTCCTGCTGTGGAGCAGCGGGGCGATCGTCTCCAAGCTCGGCCTGGCGCATGCCAGCCCGTTTGCCTTCCTGCTGTTGCGCTCGGCGCTGGCCCTGGCCGGCCTGCTGCTGATCGGCCCATTGCTGGGGCTGCGCTGGCCGCGCAGTCGCGGGGCCATCCTGCGGGCCCTGGGCACTGGCTGTGTGCTGCTCGGCGCTTACCAGATCTTCTACCTGCTGGCGCTCGATACCGATGTCACCCCCGGCATCATGGCCACGGTGATGGGGGTACAACCGATCCTGACCGTGGTGCTGATGGAGCGCCAGCGCTCCTGGGGCCGTTTGTTCGGCCTCGGGTTGGGGCTTGGCGGGTTGATCATGGTGGTCTACCAGGGCATCAACCTGGGCGGGGTATCGCTGGCGGGGATGTTGTTCGCCTTGCTGGCGCTGGGCAGCATGACCTGCGGCTCGATCCTGCAGAAGCGCATCACCGACAACCCCATGGGCACGCTGCCGCTGCAGTACCTGGCCGGCTTTGCCATGTGCGCGCTGTTCGCGCCGCTGCAGCCGCTGCATGTGGAGTGGACTGGCGGTTTCGTCGGCGCGCTGCTGTGGATGGGGCTGGTGGTCTCGCTGCTGGCGACCCTGCTGCTTTACCGGCTGATCGCCAAGGGTAACCTGGTCAATGTCACCAGCCTGTTCTACCTGGTGCCGGCAGTGACCGCGGTGATGGACCTGCTGATCTTCGGCAACCGCCTGGCGCCGCTCAGCCTGCTGGGCATGGGGCTGATCGTGGTGGGCCTGCTGTTCGTGTTCCGCAAGCCCGCCGCGCGCCTGGCCGAGGCATAGGCCCTAGCGGAACTCTTCGGGGATGGCGTGGCGCAGTACGCCTTCCTCGAAGTCCAGCAGGCCGGCTTCGCGCTGGGTGAGCAGGTAGTAGAGCAAGGTGTCGAGCGAGCGCTGCGGCGGGACCTCGACCGCCAGCATCTTCACCGCCTGCTCGGTTTCGCAGTTGCAGCCGAAGTCGTGCAAGGCCGCGCGTACCTGGTCCAGGGTTTCCGGGGGCTTGACGATCACCCGGAACACCGAGCTGCCGCTGCTGCGGCGCAGTTCGGCGAACCAGGTTTCGCCGGCTTCCTCACGTGTGCCGATCACGTCGCCCGGGGCGATGCCGTAGACATGGAAGGGAATGTTGTCGACGGCATAGCCGCCTTCCACGGCCTTGGCCCACAGGCCCTCGACCGAGGCGGGCGGGTAGCCGTTTTCGTCCTGCTCCAGGCGGAACAGGACCTTCTTGTACGCGTCGTTCATCGTGTACCCCGCTTCAGCTGCGGGCCGGACGCAGCACCAGCCACAATGCCACGCCAATCAGCAGACCGCCGTACAGGTGCGCCATCGACAGCGGCTCGGCCAGCAGCCATGCCCCCCACAATACGCCGAATACCGGGATCAGGAAGGTCACGGTACTGGCCTTGACCGGGCCGATCTCCTCCAGCAGGCGGAAGTACAGGATGTAGGCGAACGCTGTGCACAGCAGGCCCAGGCCGAGCAGCGACAGCCACACCTGCCAGCCGCCCCAGCTGGCGGGTGGCTGGCTCAGCGCGCTCCAAGCGAACAGCGGGCTCAGCATCAGGGTGGCGCCGAGCATGCTGCCCAGTGCCGACAGGCGGCTGTCCAGCCCGCTGACCCAGCGGCGGGCGAGGAAGCCGGCAAAGCCGTAGCAGGTGGTGGCCGCCAGGCAGGCGAGGGCGCCTTGCAGCAAGGCCAGGTCCAGGGCCACCGGGCCGGCACCGCTGAGGATGCCGACGCCGAACAGGCCGAGGAAGATGCCGCAGAGCTTGGCCAGGGTCATCGGTTCGCGGAAGAACAGCACGCCGACCAGCACACCCATCAGCGGCGTGGTGGCGTTGAAGATTGCCGAGTAGCCGGCGGGCAGCACCTGGGCGGCCACGGAGTAGAACGTGGCGGGGATACCGGAATTGATCATGCCCAGCACCAGGCAGGCCCCGAGCTTGCCCTGGAAGTCCCAGCGCACGCGGGCGGCAGCGAGCAGTGCAACCAGGCCCAGGCAGGCGATGGACACACGGAAGAACGCCGTCGGCACCGTGCCCAGTTCGGGGGCGATGATGCGCATGAACAGGAAGCTCGCCCCCCAGACGGCGGCAAGGGTCAGCAGGCGGGCTAGGGCGATGGGGCTCACAACGGTCTCCGGAGGCAGGGCAGGGGCGCGAGTGTACGCCAGGGGGGCTGGGGATTCTTGTGCTTTCTTGCGGTGTAAACCTGTGGCGGCCTCTTCGCGGGTAAACCCGCTCCCACAGGATTTCCACAGGGCCGAGCACTGCACAGAACCTGTGGGAGCGGGTTTACCCGCGAAGAGGCCGGTACAGGCGCCGTATTCCGGACAGGCAGACTAAGCTCTGTATCTCACCCCTGCACCGAGGTCCTCGCATGCCCCAGCCCTGGCCCGCTGTCGAAATCGCCCGGACGATCCTTGCCGGCTTCGACGACTACCGCGACCACTTCCAGCGCATCACCCTCGGTGCCCGCCAGCGCTTCGAGCAGGCGCGCTGGCAGGATATCCAGCGTGCCGCCGCCGCCCGTATCAATCTCTATGAAGAGAAGGTCGCCGAGGTCAACGGCTGGCTGCGCCAGAGCTTTGCCGAGGAGGTGCTGCTGGATGTGGAGCAATGGCCGTTGGTGAAGAACGCCTATATCCACCTGATCGACCCAAGGCTGGACGACGAGCTGTCCGAGACCTGGTACAACTCGCTGTTCTGCAGCCTGTTCAGCCATGACCTGATCAGCGACGGCTGCATGTTCATCCACACCACCCGACCGTCCATGCGCAGCCGTGAGCGCGCCGCGCAAACCCGTACCTATCGGCCTGACGGTGGGCTCAAGGGCCTGCTGCGGGCGGTGTTCAGCGATTACCCGTTCGATGTGCCGTACGGCGACCTGGAGGGCGACCTGGTGCGCCTGGAGGAACAGCTGCGCGACTGCCTGCCGGACTGGGTATGCAAGGACCCGACCTTGGCGTTGGAGCTGTTTGTGCCGGTGCTTTACCGCAACAAGGGTGCATACCTGGTCGGCCGTCTGTTCAACAGCGATGAGCAGTGGCCGCTGGTAATCCCGCTGCTGCACCGCGAAGGGCACGGTATCGAGGCCGATGCGCTGATCACCGACGAGGCCGAGGTGTCGATCATCTTTTCCTTCACCCGCTCGTACTTCATGGTCGATGTGCCGGTGCCGGCGGAGTTCGTCAACTTCCTCAAACGCATCTTGCCGGGCAAGCACATTGCCGAGCTGTATACCTCCATCGGTTTCTACAAGCATGGCAAGTCGGAGTTCTACCGGGCGCTGATCAACCACCTGGCCAGCAGCGACGACCGCTTCGTCATGGCGCCCGGGGTGCGCGGCATGGTCATGAGCGTGTTCACCCTGCCGGGCTTCAACACCGTGTTCAAGATCATCAAGGACCGTTTTTCACCGTCGAAGACGGTCGACCGTGCCACGGTGATAGACAAGTACCGGCTGGTGAAAAGCGTCGACCGCGTCGGGCGCATGGCCGATACCCAGGAGTTCGCCGATTTTCGATTCCCGCGCAGCAAGTTCGAGCCGGAATGCCTGGCCGAACTGCTGGAGGTGGCGCCATCGACCGTGGCGCTCGAGGGTGACACGGTGCTGATCCGCCACTGCTGGACCGAGCGGCGCATGACGCCGCTGAACCTGTACCTGGAACACGCCAGCGAGGGCCAGGTGCTGGAGGCCCTGGAGGATTACGGCCTGGCCATCAAGCAGTTGGCGGCGGCGAATATCTTCCCTGGCGACATGCTGCTGAAGAACTTTGGCGTAACCCGCCATGGCCGGGTGGTGTTCTATGACTATGACGAGATCAGCTTCCTGACCGAGGTGAACTTCCGCCATATCCCGCCGCCGCGTTACCCGGAGGACGAGATGTCGGGCGAGCCGTGGTACTCGATCGGGCCGCATGACGTGTTCCCCGAGGAGTTTCCGCCGTTCCTGTTTGCCGATATCGGCCAGCGGCGCTTGTTCAGCCGCCTGCATGGGGAGTTGTACGACGCGGATTACTGGAAGGGGCTGCAGGCGGCGATTCGTGACGGGAAGGTGATCGATGTGTTTCCGTATCGGCGCAAGGGGCGGTGACTGTGCTTTAACAGGCCCGGCCCCTTCGCGGGTAAACCCGCTCCCACAGGTACGGCACAGGATTCGAAACCAGTGGGGTCCCTGTGGGAGCGGGTTTACCCGCGAAGAGGCCGGGCCTGCTTTTCACCGTCACCCTTTCAAACACTTCAATTCACTGAAATCGGTGCGCACCTTGCCCAACCGCTCCTGCAGGTACCGCCGCTGCTGCGGGGTACTCTGGTGCACCAGGTCCACCAGCAAGCTGCGCGCCTGCTGCTCGGTATTCTGATACGCCGCCCGGTATTCCGGCGTCCACAAACTCTCCTTGCGCTGCAACAACGTTGCCAGGCGCGGCTCGAAGCTGGCGTCGTTGCGCTGGTTCATCGCCAGCAGCAATTGCTGCTGCCAGTGCGCGCGGTTGGCGATCCATTCGCGGTTCTGGTCGCCCAGCGCCCGGGACCAGGCCTGCACGCGCTGCTTCTGTACCGCGGTCAGTTCGCCGAACCACGGCGTCAGGCGTTTCTCCATGCGTTCGGTACGGCGGGCTATCTGCTTTTCCAGCGGCGTATCCACATACTTCTTCTGCCGTTCGCTGATG
The DNA here is from genome assembly GCF_000814065.1 of Pseudomonas sp. C5pp. NCBI lineage: Bacteria > Pseudomonadati > Pseudomonadota > Gammaproteobacteria > Pseudomonadales > Pseudomonadaceae > Pseudomonas > Pseudomonas sp. C5pp. Next base: position 8,924 of record NZ_JWLN01000003.1, read on the forward strand.
TCTTCGCGGAACGCCTCGCGCATCTCCGCCACCTGGGCATCGCTCATGCCGCGCAGCAGCTCGGTGGCCGAAGGGGTGATTTCCTCGGCTACCCGGCCAATCGCCTCGCGGGCTTCGCGGGTACGCTGCTGCAGGGATTGGTCGGTCACCTGGTCGTCGGCGACCATGCCGCGTACCCGGTCCAGCCAGTCGAGGTAACCAGGCAGCTGGGTCTTGCAATGCCAGGCCAGGTGCTCCCGCAGGCGGTCGTCAAGCATGGCCTTCTGCTCGCTGTTCATGACCAGGTAGTCGCCCAGCGACCACGGCACCAGGCGGTCGAGGTTGCGGTAGGCCAGGTCGATACGGCTGCAGGCGACCAGGGCCAGGGCGCAGCCGATGGCGACGAGCAGGGCTTTGGACAGGCGTAGCGGCATGGGCTGCTCCTTGCGGGTGCTTGCCCGTCGGTAGACGCAAGAGGGACGCTGACGGTTCCACTGCATCAGCGGTCGGGCGGCGCGCTGGCTTCAGGTGTAGAATAGCCGCCTTGTCTTGAGGAACATCGGAAATGGCTCTGCTTGGGCGTTACAACAGTTTGCAAATCGTGAAACACGTGGACTTCGGCCTGTACCTGGACGGCGGCGCCGACGGCGAGATCCTGCTGCCCGGGCGCTACATCCCGAAAAACGCCGAAACCGAAGTGGATGACTGGCTGAACGTGTTCATCTACCTGGACAGCGAAGACCAGCTGATCGCCACCACCGAGAAGCCCAAGGTGCAGGTTGGCGAGTTCGCCAGCCTCAAGGTCAAGGATATCAACGGTGCCGGCATCTTCCTCGACTGGGGCCTGTCCAAGGACCTGCTGATGCCGTACTCGGAAGAGGCGCGGCCGCTGAAAATCGGCGACTACTGCGTGGTACACGTGTACCTCGACAAGCGCACCCGCCGCATCACCGCCACCTCACGCCTGGACCGCTACCTGGACCGCACCCCGGCGGACTACCAGGTGGGCCAGCCGGTCGAGCTGCTGGTGGCCGGCGAGACACCGATGGGCTTCAAGGCGATCATCAACAACCGCCACTGGGGCCTGATCCACAAGAACGAGGTGTTCAAGTTCCTGCGCTCGGGCATGCACGAGAAGGGCTTCATCAAGGAAGTGCGCGCGGATGGCAAGATCGCCTTGAGCCTGCAACCGGTGGGTGCTGCCCTGGCCGACAGCCTGCAGGAGCAGATCATGGCGCGCCTGGAGGCCGAAGGCGGGGTGCTGGGGGTGTGCGACAAGAGCGACCCGGCGCTGATCAGCAAGCTGTTCAACGTAAGCAAGGGCAACTTCAAGAAGGCCATTGGCGGGTTGTTCAAGCAGGGCCGCATCGTCATCCATGACGATCGCATCGAAAAGGCCTGATCAGGCCTGCACGAAGGTACGGAAGTCCAGCTGCTCGCCACCCGGTCGGGTGTCGCGCAGCAGCGAGTCGCGGTCGGCGCTGAGGGCCAGGCTGATGGTCGAGCGGCGCTTGCCGGGGTTGCGCACTTCCATCTGTTCCTGGTGAGCGCGCAGGAAGTTGGTCGGCACCTTCAGGTGCTGCAGCTCGTCGCTTTCCGGGGTGTGCAGCAGCAGGTTGACCCAGTCGGGCTGGCCCTTGCGCAGCAGCGCCACCGGCACCTCGAACCACCACAGGTTGCGCTTGCGGTCGAGGATGGCGAACAGGGTGTTGCTGCTGGTCAGCACCGGGCGGGCCAGTGCTTCGTTACGCCGGGCGATGGCGGCGGGTTTGTCGAGTTTCATGCAGGTTCCTGCGGGTTGACGCTATGAAGGCCTGCATTGTGAGGGGTGGCGGGTAGCGGGGCAAGGTTTGCCAACCGCCTTGCCGCTCGGTTCGAAGGCGAAAAAACTGTTGGAACGCTTGGCGAAGGCGTCGGGTCCACCGACTGTCGGCACGGTCCACGTGCCCCCAATTGCAGGAGTTTTGCCATGAGCGGTACCAAAGACAAAGCGAAAGGCCTGGCCAACGAAGCGATCGGCAACGTCAAGCAGGGTGTCGGCAAAGTGACCGACAACGAGCGGCTGCGGGCCGAGGGCGAGGCGCAGGAGCTCAAGGGCGAGGGGCAACAGATCAAGGGCAACGTGAAGGACGCGGTGAAAAAGCCTTGATGTGAGTGGCCTGTCCCGGCCTATTCGCGGGCGTGCCCGCGAACAGGCCGCTACTGGCGTAAGCAAATTCTTGCAGCATGGCCGGGATCAGCACAGCAGCGGCATGGTCTATTAGACTTACCCGTGGTACTCACGAATCAAGCGGCGAAAGGAGACGCTATGATTTTCCCCGACCTGCGCGGCCTGCCCCTGCACCGCGTGCTGGTACGCACCGTCAAGGAATTCCTCGACGACGAGATGTCGACCTACGCTTCCGCACTGGCCTACCAGATGCTGTTCTCGTTGTTCCCGTTCCTGCTGTTCCTGATCGCCCTGATCGGTTTCCTGCACCTGCCGGACTTCTTCTCTTGGCTGCGCCTGCAATCGGAACTGGTGCTGCCACCCCAGGCGCTGGAGCAGGTCAACCCGGTGATCGACCAGTTGCAGCAGTCCAAGGGCGGGCTGCTGTCAGTAGGTATCGTGATTGCCTTGTGGACCGCATCGGCCGGTGTGCGCCTGATGATGAGCGCGATGAACGCCGCCTACGATGTGCCCGAGGGCCGCCCGGTGTGGAAGCGCATTCCGTTGTCGATCATCTATACCGTGGGCATTGCCGGCATGTTGCTGGTGGCAGCGGCGCTGATGGTGCTGGGCCCGCAGGTGATGGAGTGGATTGCCGCCCAGGTCGGCATGCAGGAGGTGATCGTCACGGTGTGGACCATCCTGCGCTGGCCGGCGATCATCATCCTGATGATGGTGGCGGTGGCGCTGATCTACTACGTGATGCCCGATGTCAAGCAGCAGTTCCGCTTCATCACCCCGGGTTCGGTGCTGGCGGTGGTGGTGTGGATCTTGGCGTCGCTGGGCTTTGCCTACTACGTGAAGACCTTTGCCGACTACAACGCCATGTACGGCAGTATCGGTGCAATCATCGTGCTATTGCTGTATTTCTATATCTCCGCCGCCGTTTTGCTGCTGGGCGCGGAGATGAACGCAGTGATCGAGCACATGTCGAGCGAGGGCAAGAACCCTGGCGAAAAGGACGTCGATGAGCACAAACCCCGCGAAACCATTACCGTGCTGGGCCATGAGCACCCCGTTCCGAGCGAGCACCAATCTTCAGAGCCGAACCCCCGATGATCCGTGACATTCTCAAGATGGGCGACGAACGCCTGCTGCGCATCGCCCCGCCAGTGCCCGAGCACATGCTCGGCAGCGCCGAACTGCAGCAACTGATCGACGACATGTTCGAAACCATGCGCCATGTGGGCGGTGTGGGCCTGGCCGCGCCACAGATCGGTATCGACCTGCAGCTGGTGATCTTCGGCTTCGAGCGCAGCGAGCGTTACCCGGATGCCGAACCGGTGCCGCAGACTATCCTGCTCAACCCGGTCATCACGCCCACATCCAGCGAGATCGAGGACGGTTGGGAAGGCTGCCTGTCGGTGCCCGGCCTGCGCGGCGTGGTGCCGCGTTTCAAGCACATCTGCTATGAAGGCATCGACCCCCGGGGCAACCCGATCAACCGTTTTGCCGACGGCTTCCATGCGCGGGTGGTGCAGCATGAATGCGACCACCTGATCGGCCGGCTTTACCCGTCACGCATCCAGGACTTTTCCCGGTTCGGCTACACCGAGGTGCTGTTCCCCGGGCTCGACGCCAGCGACGACTGACCCCGTTGCAGTGCCACCAGGCGTTTGCTGCGCTGGTAGCGCTGCAGGCGGCCAGCCAGGGTTTCCGGCAGCTGCTGGGCGATGTCGAAGCCCAAGCGCTGGTAGAAGGGCGCAAGGTCCGGGTGGCAGAACAGCCAGGTGGGCCCGCCAACCTGCGCCAGCGCCGCCTCGACCAACCGCCCGGCCACCCCTTGGCTGCGCCGCTGCGGGTCGACGAATAACCCGGTCAGCCAGAAGCCTTCGCCCACCGGGCTCAGGCTCAGGCCCGCGATGATGCCGGGACCCCGCGCCACCCATAGCTCAGCGTCGCCCGCAGCACGCATGCGTGAGCCGTGCTGGCGGTAAAAGTGATCCAGCAGCCGGCGTTCCGGGGCCGAAAGTTTCGAACAGTACAAATTTTCAGAAATTGCGCGCCCTGCCCTGAAAGGTGGCCAGAGGCTCTGGCCCGATGTTTTGCGGTGAACTTGTCGCAGATTGTTGCATATCTGGCAAGGGTGAATGTCCGAGTTCGGGGTTCAACTATTCCAGGCCGGGAGTAGACTTTTAGCCATCCCCACTGGCAGTACGAAGCGGGATCGGTACTTCGTGCCATCTTCACCGTAGATGGCAACTTCTCCGCGCCGGGCACGGCAATAGAAGTCAATCGATCAGCTTGAATGCTCAAAAGGCAAACTCACATGAAACCATTACTGATTCTTGCATTGGTCGGTATGTCCTCGTTCGCCCTCGCCGATGAGGCCAGACCCGTCTCCAGCGAGCCCGTCGCCCAGCAGTACGACTACTCCATGAACCTGGACATCAAGCGGGTGATCAACCTGTCGACCATCCCCAACGTCTGCGAAGTGGTACCTGCGACCATGACCTACGAAGACCACCAGGGCCAGGTGCACACCATCCAGTACCGTGCCATGGGTGAGGGGTGCCAGCAGGGCTGAGCCCGCCAAGGGCCTGCCACAGCATTTTCAGCGCCTGTGAGACCGAGCGCGGCCCGCGCGGCGCTCGGTCTCACAGGCGCCACATCACCTAAGGCATGCACGTTGTCGCCCCGACGCAATCCCCCATATGCATTTCAAACCACAACCAACCCAGAATAATTTCCTCGACCTGTCGATTCCTCCGTCCCCCGTTCGACCATAGGTGAGAGCACGTTGCCCCCCGTGCCCAATCACCCATGACCTGTCGGAGGAACCCCCGATGAGCACCGCAGCCGAAACCGAGATCCGCCAATTGATCGAGCGCTGGATGCAGGCCGTGCGCGATCGCGACATCCCCAACATCATCGCTCCCTATGCCGACGACATCGTCGCTTTCGATGCCATCCAGGCCCTGCAGTTCAAGGGCAAGGCAACCTACCAGGCGCACTGGGAAATGTGCATGGGCATGTGCCCCGGCCCCATGGTTTTCGAATACGCCGAACTCACCGTGCATGCCGCTGGCGACCTGGCCCTGGCCCACTGGCTTAACCGCTGTGGCCCCGCGGACAACGAAAGCCAGTGCGGCTTCATGCGCGCCACCGTGGGCTATCGTCGTCAAGGTGGTCAGTGGCGGGTAATCCACGAACACTGGTCGGCGCCATTCAACATGGAAACCCAGAAAGCCCTGTTCGATCTCAAACCCTGAGCCGTTATCGCCAATCGCACTTTGCCAATGCCCTGGAGGCGACCATGAAATACCTGTGCCTGGTCTATTGTGACGAGGGGCTGTTGCACAGCCTGCCCGACAGCCCGGAAGACGCCGAATGCATGGCGTATGCCGAATCCATCCAAGGCTCCGGGCGAATGCTGGCGGCCGAGGCGCTGAAGCCGGTGCAGACCGCCACCACAGTGCGCATGCGCAACGGGCACATGAGCCTGACCGACGGCCCGTTCGCCGAGACCAAGGAGCAGTTGGCGGGCTTCTACCTGGTGGAAGCCCGTGACCTGAACGAGGCGCTGAACATCGCCAAGGGCATCCCCGCCGCACGGGTCGGCAGTGTCGAGGTGCGACCGGTGCGCGAACTGCAACCCTGACAGCAATGGAGACTTCCCAGCATGAGCCTGGCACACCCCGCGCAAGTGCAACACGAGTTGTCCATCAATCGCCTGATCGACGCACCGCCGTCCAAGGTGTTCCGCGCCTGGACCGACCCTCAGTGGCTGATGCAATGGTGGGGGCCGCACGGCATGACCACCCCGGAATGTGAGATGCAGTTGTGGATCGGTGGCCTGTTCCGCACCGTGATGCGGGCGCCGGATGGCAGCGATTACCCGAACCAGGGCGTATTCCTGGAGATTGCTGCGCCGCGACGGCTGGTGTTCACCGATGCCTTCGGCCCAGGCTGGGTGCCTTCGGACAAGGCGTTCATGACTGCCGTGATCAGTTTTGACGAGGAGCAAGGCAAAACCCGCTACACCGCCCGCGCCTGGCACTGGAATGCCGCCGACTGCCGCGCCCATGAGGAAATGGGCTTCCACCAGGGCTGGGGAGAAAGCCTGGACCGCCTGGTGGAGGTAGTGACCCAGCGGATGCCCGACTGATGACGGCACTGGCGCAGGTGCGCGCCGAGGTCGAGGCGGTCTACCGAAACGAGTCACGGCGCATCCTGGCGACGCTGATCCGCCTGCTGGGTGATTTCGACCTGGCCGAGGAGGCCATGCACGATGCCTTCTTCATCGCCGTCGAGCGCTGGCAGCGCGACGGTATCCCCGATAACCCGCGGGCGTGGCTGGTGTCCACCGGCCGCTTCAAGGCCATCGATGCGCTGCGCCGGCGCGCCCGATTCGACCGTTCCCAGGCGGACCTGAGCATGCTGCTCGACGGCCAGGCGCAGGACCCCAGCGAGGAAGAACTGCTGGCCGACGACCGTCTGCGGCTGATCTTCACCTGCTGCCACCCGGCCTTGTCCGCCGATGCCCAGGTGCCGCTGACCCTGCGTGAAGTCTGCGACCTGACCACCGAGCAGATCGCCCGTGCTTTCCTGCAGAGCCCGGCCACCATCGCCCAGCGTATCGTGCGCGCCAAGGCCAAGATCCGCGATGCCGGCATCCCTTACCAGGTGCCGGAACTGAACGAACTGCCCGAGCGCCTGGAGAGTGTGCTGCGGGTGATCTACCTGGTGTTCAACGAGGGCTATTCGGCGTCGTCGGGCGAGGCGCTGTTGCAGCAGGAACTGAGCGATGAAGCCATACGCCTGGCGCGGCTGCTGGTGCAGTTGCTGCCCGACCCGGAGGCGGTCGGCCTGCTGGCCTTGATGTTGCTGCAGGCATCCCGGCAGCGGGCGCGTACCGATGGCCGGGGTAACTTGGTGTTGCTGGAGCAGCAGGACCGTAGCCTGTGGGACCGGCAACGCATTGCCGAAGGTTGCGAACTGGTGCGCCAGGCCTTGCAAAGCCGGGCGTTCGGGGCCTATACCGTGCAGGCGGCGATTGCCGCGGTGCATGCCGAAGCGGCTACAGCCGAAGCGACCGACTGGGCGGAGATCGTCGGGCTGTATGACGTGCTGCAGCGGCATTGGCCGTCAGCTGTGGTTGAACTGAACAGGGCCGTGGCGCTGGCGAAGCGGGATGGGCCGGAGGTTGGCCTGCGGGAGGTCGAAGGGATTCTGGCGCGGGGAGAGTTGCTGGACTATCACCTGGCGCATGCGACGCGGGGTGAGCTGCATTACCAGCTGGGGCATATGGAAGAGGCCCGGGCGGCCTGGCGGCAGGCGCTGGCGTTGACCCGGCAGGAACCGGAGCGCAGGCATATCGAGCGGCGGTTGCAGGCTATTGAATGATGTTGGCTGGACTGGCCTCTTCGCGGGCACGCCCGCTCCCACAGGATTGCGTCACGGCTTGATGCTGTGAGGTCCATGTGGGAGCGGGTTTACCCGCGAAAGGGCCGGTACTGCCTGCATCAATCTTCAGCTAGCCACAAAATTCGGCGGCGAAACCAGCTCGACGGTCTGCTGCTTGCGCGGTGCGAGGATCTCGGCCTCACCCTGAACCACCAGCTCATCATTCTGGTTGTACACATTGGTGGCGATGCGCACCTTGAACTTGGGCAGCTTCTCCAGGATTTCCAGGCGCACGGTCAGGGTATCGCCAATTTTCACCGGCTTCTGGAAGCTCATCTGCTGGCCCAGGTAGATGGTGCCAGGGCCAGGCAAGGTGCAGGCCACTGCAGCACTGATCAGCGCGCCGCTGAACATGCCATGGGCAATGCGCTCGCGGAACATGCTCTTGGCAGCGAACTCGGCGTCCAGGTGTACAGGGTTGTGGTCACCGGACATCGCGGCGAACAACTGGATGTCGCGTTCTTCGACCGACTTTTTGTACTCGGCCTTCTGGCCGACTTCGAGGGCTTCGTAAGGTGTGTTGGTGACCTGGGACATCGGGGCTTCCTTAAGGGGTAGGCGAGGGCGGCTATCATTCACTGCGCACAGGGCGGCCAAGGGCCAGTGCCTGTTCAAGCCAGCCAAGGATATCGCTGGTGACCTCGTCACGGTTGGTTTCGTTGAGTACTTCGTGCCGCGCCTCAGGGTAGACGCGCAGCTGTACATGTCGATTGCCGGTCGCGCGCAGGGCGTCGGCCAGATGGGTGAGACGCTTGCCGGCACTGACCGGATCACATTCACCACCTATCACCAGCAGCGGCAGGTTAGGATCGATCTGCGCGAGGTTACTCGGCTGGCTGATCTGCGCCAAGCCTTGCAGCAGGTCGAGCCACAACTGGTTGCTGCAGCGAAAGCCGCAGAGCGGGTCGTTGACATACAGGTCGACCTGCGCCGGGTCGCGGCTGAGCCAGTCGAACGCCGTGCGGTTGGGCTTGAAAGCCTTGTTGAACGAGCCGAACGACAACCACTCTATGAGCGCGCTCTTTCCCAGCGGCCCTTGGCGCCAGGCCTCCAGCCGGGCAATCAGGCGCGCCACACGGTAGAGCGCTGCCGGCTGGTAGTTGGAACCACTAAGGATCGCCCCGTGCAGGCTGCCACTGTGGTGCAGCAGGTAGGCCTGGGCGATGTAGCTGCCCATGCTGTGGCCGAACAGGAACAGCGGCGTGCACGGGAATTGCTGACCAATGTGCTGGGCCAGCAGCCCGATGTCGTTGACCACGGCATTCCAGCCATGATGGCGGGCGAACAGGCCGAGGCTGCCCAGCTCGGCCGTGCGTCCATGGCCGCGCTGGTCGGGGGCGAACAGGGCGAAGCCGACCTCGCTCAAGGCATGGCCCAGGTGCTGGTAGCGCCCGGCGTGCTCGGCCATGCCATGGGCCAGCAGCACCACGGCTTTTACCGGTGTGGCCGGCAACCATTGGTGCACATACAGGCTGCAGTGCTCGCTGGCGGGTAGCCAGAAGGCGTCGTGAGGCATGGCGGGTCCTTGTGCGCACAGGTACCCGAACAGTGTATGCACAACCGACCGGATTGCAGGAAGGGCACAAATAAGATTCACAATGTTAATGGCGGCACTTGGCGTATATGCCACCTTGGGCTTACCTGCTAACGTCGGATCAACGCCTTTTCGCTTTCGGGCGGGCAGGTGAAAGGATTACAGGACTCACAGCAGGTCCAGGCAGAGGAACAATAATAAATGCAAGCCGACTTCTGGAATGACAAGCGCCCGGCGGGCGTGCCTTCCACCATCGACATCAATGCCTACACCTCGGTCGTCGAGGTGTTCGAGCGCTCCTGCAAACGCTTCGCCGACCGCCCGGCCTTCAGCAATTTGGGCGTGACCCTGACCTACGCGGACCTGGAACGCCATTCGGCGGCCTTCGCCGCCTGGCTGCAGCAGCGCACCGACCTCAAGCCGGGCGACCGCATCGCGGTGCAGATGCCCAATGTGCTGCAATACCCCATCGCTGTGTTCGGTGCCCTGCGCGCTGGCCTGATCGTGGTCAACACCAACCCGCTGTACACCGAGCGCGAGATGCGCCACCAGTTCAAGGACAGCGGCGCGCGTGCGCTGGTGTACCTGAACATGTTCGGCAAGCGCGTGCAGGAGGTGTTGCCCGATACCGGCATCGAGTACCTGATCGAGGCGAGGATGGGCGACCTGCTACCCACCGCCAAGGGCTGGCTGGTCAACACCGTGGTCGACAAGGTCAAGAAGATGGTGCCGGCCTACCAGCTGCCCCAGGCTGTGTCGTTCAAGCAGGTGCTGCGCCAGGGCCGCGAGCTGTCGCACAAGCCGGTGCCGCTCAGCCTGGACGACACTGCCGTGCTGCAATACACCGGTGGCACCACCGGCCTGGCCAAGGGCGCCATGCTCACCCACGGCAACCTGGTGGCCAACATGCTGCAGGTGCTGGCCTGCTTCTCGCAGCACGGGCCGGACGGGCAGAAGCTGATCAAGGACGGCCAAGAGGTGATGATCGCGCCGCTGCCGCTTTACCACATCTATGCCTTTACCGCGAATTGCATGTGCATGATGGTTACCGGCAACCACAACGTGCTGATCACCAACCCGCGGGATATTTCCGGCTTCATCAAGGAGCTGGGCAAATGGCGTTTCTCCGCCTTGCTGGGGCTGAACACGCTGTTCGTCGCACTGATGGACCACCCGGGCTTCCGCCAGCTCGACTTTTCGGCGCTGAAGGTCACCAACTCCGGCGGCACCGCACTGGTCAAGGCCACCGCCGAGCGCTGGGAGGCGCTTACCGGTTGCCGCATCGTCGAAGGCTACGGCCTGACCGAAACCTCGCCGGTGGCCAGCACCAACCCCTATGGCCAGCTGGCGCGTCTGGGTACGGTGGGCATCCCGGTGGCGGGCACCGCCTTCAAGGTGATCGACGATGACGGCAACGAGCTGCCGCTGGGCGAGCGGGGCGAGCTGTGCATCAAGGGCCCGCAGGTGATGAAAGGCTACTGGCAGCAGCCCGAGGCCACGGCCCAGGCCCTGGATGCGGAGGGCTGGTTCAAGACCGGCGACATCGCGGTGATCGACCCGGACGGCTTCACCCGCATTGTCGACCGCAAGAAGGACATGATCATCGTCTCGGGTTTCAACGTGTACCCCAACGAGATCGAGGATGTGGTGATGGGCCATCCCAAGGTCGCCAACTGCGCGGCCATCGGCGTACCGGACGAGCGCTCCGGCGAGGCGGTGAAGCTGTTCGTGGTGCCGCGCGAGGGCGGGCTGAGCGTGGATGAGCTGAAGGCCTACTGCAAGGCCAACTTCACCGGCTACAAGGTGCCCAAGCACATTGTGCTGCGCGAGTCGTTGCCGATGACGCCGGTGGGCAAGATCCTGCGGCGGGAGCTGCGCGACATAGCTTGATACCGGGTTGGCTTCTTCGCGGGTGAACCCGCTCCTACACCGTCCAGTGTAGGAGCGGGTTCACCCGCGAATGCCTTAAAGCCGCTCTAACAGGCTGATCACAGCCCGATCTGCGACATTTTGGATAATTACTCTAAAAATGACCTGTATTGTTCATTGAGTCATTTTTGTGACCGTGAGGCCTGTTTTGGCCTCTAGGCGACCCCAGGCAAAGCTGTTACTCTCGGCCCGCTTTCAGATGATCCGGTTTGCAACGAGCCGTCATCCCATATCAATAATAAGCGCATCGACGCGTGAATCGAACTTCGCTGTTGCTGAAGGAGTGGGCTTCCATGATCGAAAATTTTTGGAAGGATAAGTACCCAGCCGGGATTACGGCGGAAATCAATCCTGACGAATTCCCCAATATCCAGGCGGTACTCAAGCAATCCTGCCAACGCTTTGCCGACAAACCGGCCTTTAGCAACCTGGGCAAGACTATCACTTATGGCGAGCTGTATGCGCTGTCGGGAGCGTTTGCCGCCTGGTTGCAGCAGCATACCGACCTCAAGCCGGGTGACCGCATTGCCGTGCAGCTGCCTAACGTACTGCAATACCCGGTAGCGGTATTCGGTGCCATGCGTGCCGGGCTGATCGTGGTCAACACCAACCCGCTGTACACCGCACGGGAAATGGAACACCAGTTCAACGACTCCGGCGCCAAGGCCTTGGTGTGCCTGGCCAACATGGCCCACCTGGCCGAGAAGGTAGTGCCCAAGACCCAGGTCAGGCACGTCATCGTCACCGAAGTGGCCGACCTGCTGCCGCCGCTCAAGCGCCTGCTGATCAACAGCGTGATCAAGTACGTGAAGAAGATGGTGCCGGCCTACAACCTGCCGCGTGCCGTACGCTTCAACGACGCTCTGGCGCAGGGCAAGGGCCAGCCGGTGACCGAGGCCAACCCGCAGGCCAACGACGTGGCGGTGCTGCAGTACACCGGTGGTACCACCGGCGTGGCCAAGGGCGCGATGCTGACCCACCGCAACCTGGTGGCCAACATGCTGCAGTGCCGGGCGCTGATGGGCTCCAACCTGCACGAAGGCTGCGAAATCCTCATCACCCCGCTGCCGCTGTACCACATCTACGCCTTTACCTTCCATTGCATGGCAATGATGCTGATCGGCAACCACAACGTGCTGATCAGCAACCCGCGTGACCTGCCAGCCATGGTCAAGGAACTGGGCAAGTGGAAGTTCAGCGGCTTCGTCGGCCTCAACACCCTGTTCGTTGCCTTGTGCAACAACGAGGCGTTCCGTGCCCTGGACTTCTCGGCGCTGAAGATCACCCTTTCTGGCGGCATGGCCCTGCAACTGAGCGTGGCCGAGCGCTGGAAGGCCGTGACCGGCTGCGCCATCTGCGAAGGTTATGGCATGACCGAGACCAGCCCGGTGGCTGCGGTGAACCCGGCGGAGGCCAACCAGGTCGGCACCATCGGTATTCCGGTGCCGTCCACCCTGTGCAAGGTCATCGACGACAACGGCAACGAGCTGCCGCTGGGCGAGGTGGGCGAGTTGTGCGTCAAGGGCCCGCAGGTGATGAAGGGCTACTGGCAGCGTGAGGAGGCCACTGCCGAGATTCTCGACAGCGATGGCTGGCTGAAGACCGGCGACATCGCCGTGATCCAGCCGGATGGTTACATGCGCATCGTCGACCGCAAGAAGGACATGATCCTGGTCTCGGGCTTCAACGTTTACCCCAACGAGCTGGAAGATGTTCTGGCGGCCCTGCCGGGCGTGCTTCAGTGCGCGGCCATCGGCGTGCCGGACGAGAAGTCCGGTGAAGTGATCAAGGTGTTCATCGTGGTCAAGCCGGGCATGACCCTGACCAAGGAACAGGTGATGGAGCACATGCGCGCCAACGTCACCGGCTACAAGGTCCCGCGCCAGATCGAGTTCCGCGACGCGCTGCCAACTACCAACGTTGGCAAGATTCTGCGCCGTGAGCTGCGCGATGAAGAGCTGAAGAAACAGGGCTTGAAGAAGATCGCCTGACGCCCAGCCAGCGCGGTCTGTGTAGGAGCGGCCTTGTGTCGCGATCGGGTCGCGAAGCGGCCCCAGGTTTTCAGCCGTGATGCTGAAATTGCTGGGGCCGCTTCGCGGCCCGATCGCGACACGAGGCCGCTCCTACAGAGGTTGCGCAGGCCTCAGGTTCAGCGCAGTTTCTCCAGCATCTGGTAGTACCACATCCCCGCCGCCAGCAGCGGATTGCCCAGCAAGTCCCCCATCGGCACCCGCACATGCTTGCACTGGGCGAAGGTGTCGAACTTCTCCAGCGTCCCGGTCAACGCTTCGGCCATGATCTCGCCCATGATGTGGCTGGTGGCAATGCCGTGCCCCGAATAACCCTGGCAATACCAAACGTTGTCCGACAGCTTGCCCAGCTGCGGGATGCGGTTGACCACGATGCCCATGGCGCAGCTCCACTGGAATTCGATCGGCACACCTTTCAACGCCGGGAAGGTGCGCTCGATGCACGGGCGCAGTTCGCCTTCGATATCCCGTGAATCACGGCCGGAATAGTTGGCGCCACCGCCAAACAGCAGGCGCTTGTCGGCGGTCAGCCGGTAGTAATCGAGCACGAAGCGGCAGTCGTATACCGCCAGGTCCTGCGGGTTGATCTGTTCGGCCAGTTCCCCCAGCGGTGCGGTAGTGACGATGCCGCCCATGGCCGGGAAGATCTTGCCCTTGAGCTGGCGCTTTTCCAGTTTGTGGTACACATCGCCGGCCAGCATCACCTGGCGCGCCTCGACCCGCCCGTGGGCAGTGACCACCGCCGGGCGCGGGCCGTGGACGATGTCCAGCACTTCGGAGTTTTCGAAAATCAGCGCCCCCAGGCCATGGGCAGCACGGGCCTCGCCCAGGCAGAGGTTGAGCGGGTGCAGGTGCAGGTTGCGCAGGTTTTTCAGCGCGCCCAGGTACAGCGGGCTTTGCAGGTGCTCGGCCATGCCATTGCGGTCCAGCAGTTGCACCTGCTCGCCCATGCCGCGCCGCCGGGCCTCGGCTTCGAATGCGCGCAGCTCGTTCATGTGCGAGGGCTTCATGGCCGCGTGCAGGTGGCCGCGCTTGAGGTCGCAGTCGATGCTGTAGCGCGCCACGCGCTGCTCGATCACCTGGTGGCCGCGCCAACGCAAGTGCCAGATGAAGTCATCGACCTCGGTACCGAGGCGGTTGCGCATCTGCGAGCGCATGGCTTCGTCGCCCGACAGGCTGCCGGTGACCTGGCCGCCGTTGCGCCCGCTGGCACCCCAGCCGATGCGGTTGGTTTCGACGATGGCCACCTTCAGGCCACGCTCGGCCAGCTCCACCGCCGTGGCCACGCCGGTGAAGCCGCCGCCGATGATCGCCACATCCACCTGTACCGTGCCCTTGAGCTGTGGGTATTCGGTGTGGTCGTTGAGGGTGGCGCTGTAGTAGGACGGCGCGCGTTGCGCCGGCCCTTTGTTCAATGCTGCATTCATGGGTGTTCCTTGTTATCCGGGGATCAGGCCTGGTGCAGGTACCAGCGCCAGTCCTGCTCACTGACTTCGGCCATGAACTGGCGGTACTCGGCGCGCTTGACCTTCAGGTACACGCCAAGGAAGTCCTCGCCCAGTGCTTCGCGAGCCCAGCTCGATTGCTGCAGGGCGTCGAGGGCAGTCAGCCAGTCGGTGGGCAGGTGTTCGGTGGCCTGGGCATAGCCATTGCCTTCCACCGGTGCCCCCGGTTCCAGCTGTTGGCGAATGCCCCAGTGGCTGGCGGCAAGGATCGCCGCAGCGGCCAGGTAGGGGTTGGCATCGGCGCCGCAGATGCGGTGCTCCACGTGCCGGCTGTTGGCCGGACCGCCCGGTATGCGCAAGCTCACGGTGCGGTTGTCGACGCCCCAGGTTGGCGCCAGCGGGGCGTAGCTGTTGGCCTGGAAGCGGCGGAACGAGTTGGCGTTGGGGCAGAACAGCAGCAGCGAGTCGCGCAGGTGTCGCAACATGCCTGCCACGGCCTGGCGCAGCAGCGGGGTACCGGCTTTGTCCTCACTGGCGAACAGGTTGTTGCCGGCGCTGTCGGCCAGGCTCAGGTGCATGTGCATGCCGGTGCCGGCCAGTTGCGCGAACGGCTTGGCCATGAAGCAGGCCTGCATGCCATGGGCATGGGCAATGCCTTTGACCAGGCGCTTGTAGCGCACGGCCTGGTCCATCGCCTGCAGAGCGTCGCCGTGCTCGAGGGTGATTTCCACCTGGCCGGGGGCGTATTCCGAAATCGCCGTGCGCGCCGGGATGCCCTGGGCCTTGCAGGCGGCGTAGAGGTCGGCAAGGAACGGCTCGATCTGCTCCAGTTCGCGCAGGCCATACACCTGGGTGGTGCGTGGGCGGCCGCCGTCATTGTCCAGTGCCGGTTGCGGGCGGCCCTGGGCATCAGGTTGCTGGTCCAGCAGGTAGAACTCCAGCTCGCAGGCCATCACCGGATGGTAGCCGTCGGCCTTCAACGCCTCGATGGTACGCAGCAGCACATGGCGCGGGTCGGCGATGCTGGCCGGCAGGCCCTCGTTCGGGTGCATGCTCACCTGCACCGCGGCGGTCGGCACCCGGCGCCAGGGCAGGCGCACCAGGCTGCCTTCAAGCGGGTAGGCGCGGCAGTCGATATCGCCCACGTCCCACACCAGGCCGGAGTTTTCCACGTCGTCGCCGTTCAGGGTCAGGCCGAGAATGGTGCTGGGCAGCGGCCGGCCGGTCTGGTACACGGCCAACAGTTCCTCGCGGTGCAGCAGCTTGCCGCGCGGTACGCCATTGGCGTCGAGGATGAACAGTTCGAACAGTTCGATATCGGGGTTGTCGGCCAGAAAACGGCTGGCCTGCTCTACAGGTGCAAAGTGCATGATGGATTCGCTCA
Organism: Pseudomonas sp. C5pp; assembly: GCF_000814065.1. Lineage (NCBI taxonomy): Bacteria > Pseudomonadati > Pseudomonadota > Gammaproteobacteria > Pseudomonadales > Pseudomonadaceae > Pseudomonas > Pseudomonas sp. C5pp. The sequence goes on from NZ_JWLN01000003.1 coordinate 24,840, forward strand.
CGGGCGCACGGGCCACCGCGTATGCTGGCGGCCCGGCTGAGTCAAACGGCCGGAAGACGGCCGGGTCTGGTCACAACGGCGTGAGCGAGAAATCCGGTGGGCGTGCGTGACGGCAGTGCCACAGGGCCCAGAAGGCGAGGATGATGTGGACCAGCGGATTCTCACCGGCACGGCGCCGGGCCTTCGCTTGCGAAGGGCGGGACGACGGTTGGGCGATGGGCTGGACGGGAGTCATGCCTTTGATACTCACATGCGGCGTAAGGTTGATTAAAGCAGTGAATGGCAACCTTTACATCGCACCTGGCTAAACATTTGTGCCGTTGCACCTGGCCTCTTCGCGGGTAAACCCGCTCCTACAGGATTGCATCAAGGCTGGGTGCTGTGCGGTCCCTGTAGGAGCGGGTCTACCCGCGAAGAGGCCGTCACAGGCAGCAGAGAACCGGCAAATCTGCGACAATCGCGCATCCTTCGAATGCCGATCATGAAAAAGCAGGCCCACCTGCATCACTAAAAAGCCCCATGACTGACCACGCCATCGACAAACTGCTGCAAAACCTCGACCACGCCATGATCGCCGACCGCCATCGCCTGCGCCGGCAATTGCACGAACTGCGCAAGCGCCCCGACGAGGCGAAGCTGGCGCAGTGGGTGGAAAAGGTCCAGGCGTCCTGCGCCCAGGTCACCGCGCGCCAGCAGAGCGTGCCGACCGTGCGCTACGACGACAGCCTGCCAATCGCTGCCAAGCGTGACGAAATCAAGAAGGCCCTGGCCGAGAACCAGGTGCTGGTTATCGCCGGCGAAACCGGCTCGGGCAAGACCACCCAGTTGCCGAAGATCTGTCTCGAACTGGGCCGTGGCAGCCATGGCCTGATCGCCCACACCCAGCCACGCCGGATCGCCGCCCGCAGCGTTGCCGCGCGGGTCGCCGAAGAGCTGGGCACGCCGCTGGGCGGGCTGGTCGGCTACCAGGTGCGTTTCGAAGACCAGAGCGACGCCAACACCCTGGTCAAGCTGATGACCGACGGCATTCTGCTGGCCGAAACCCAACACGACCGTTTCCTCGAGCGCTACGACACGATCATCGTCGACGAAGCCCACGAACGCAGCCTGAACATCGACTTCCTGCTCGGCTACCTGAAGACCCTGCTGCACCGCCGCCCGGACCTGAAGCTGATCATCACCTCGGCGACCATCGACCTGGAACGCTTCTCCAAACACTTCGACGGCGCGCCGATCATCGAGGTGTCCGGGCGTACCTTCCCGGTGGAAACCTGGTACCGCCCGCTGACCAGCGAGCAGGACGAGGAGGGCAACCAGATCGAGGACGACCTCACCGTCGACCAGGCCATCCTCGCCACGCTGGATGAGTTGGCGCACCACGAGCGGAGTGAGGGCAAGGGCCCCGGCGATGTGCTGATCTTCCTGCCGGGCGAGCGCGAGATCCGTGATGCCGCCGAGATCTTGCGCAAGGCGCAACTGCGCCACACCGAGATCCTGCCGTTGTACGCGCGCCTGTCGCCGGCCGAGCAGCAGCGCATCTTCCAGCCACACACCGGGCGCCGTGTGGTGCTGGCCACCAACGTTGCGGAAACCTCGCTGACCGTGCCGGGCATCCGCTACGTGATCGATACCGGTACCGCGCGCATCAGCCGCTACAGCTACCGCGCCAAGGTGCAGCGCCTGCCGATCGAGGCCGTGTCGCAGGCCAGTGCCAACCAGCGCAAGGGCCGCTGCGGCCGGGTCGAGCCGGGTATCTGCGTGCGCCTGTACAGCGAAGAGGATTTCAACAGCCGGCCGGCGTTCACCGACCCGGAGATCCTGCGCACCAACCTGGCGGCAGTGATCCTGCAGATGCTGCACCTGCGCCTGGGCGCAATCGACGCCTTCCCGTTCATCGAGCCGCCGGATGGCAAGGCCATCAGCGATGGTTTCAACCTGCTGCAGGAGCTGTCGGCGGTCAACCGCGAAAACCAGCTGACCCCGATCGGTCGCCAACTGGCGCGCCTGCCGATCGACCCGCGGCTGGGCCGCATGCTGCTCGAAGGCGCCCGCCTGGGCAGCCTGCAGGAAGTGCTGATCGTCACCAGTGCGCTGTCGGTGCAAGACCCGCGCGAACGCCCGCCGGAGCGCCAGCAGGCCGCCGACCAGGCGCACGCGCAATGGAAGGACGTGGATTCCGACTTCGCCGCGTTGGTCAACCTGTGGCGTGGCTTCGAGGAACAGCGCCAGGCGCTGACCGCCAACCCGCTGCGCAACTGGTGCCGCAAGAACTTCCTGAACTACCTGCGCCTGCGCGAATGGCGCGATGCCCATCGCCAGCTGGCGCTGATCTGCCGTGACCTGCAGTTGACGGTAAACAAGGACCCGTCCGACTACCCGAAAATGCACAAGGCCATTCTCAGTGGCCTGCTCAGCCAGATCGGCCAGAAGACTGAAGAGGGCGACTACCAGGGCGCCCGCCAGCGGCGCTTCTGGGTGCACCCGTCGTCGGGCCTGGGGCGCAAGCGCCCACAGTGGGTAATGGCTGCCGAGCTGGTCGAAACCACCAAGCTGTACGCCCGCATGGTGGCCAGGATCGAGCCGGACTGGATCGAGCCGTTGGCCGGCCACCTGGTCAAGAAGAACCACTTCGAACCGCATTGGGAGAAGAAGCGCGGGCAGGTGGTGGCCTACGAGCAGATCACTCTGTACGGCCTGATCCTGGTCGGCCGTCGGCCTGTGCATTTCGGCCCGATCGACCCGGTCACCTCCCGCGAGCTGTTCATCCGCGAAGGCCTGGTGGGTGGCGAAATCCAGTCGCGGGCCAAGTGCCTGGCGGCCAACAAGCGCCTGCTGGAAGAGCTCGACGAGCTGGAGGCCAAGGCCCGCCGCCGTGACATCCTGGCCGACGAAGAGACGCTGTATGCCTTCTACGAAGCGCGTCTGCCTGCGGAAATCCACCAGACGGCGACCTTCGACAGCTGGTACCGCATGGGCAGCCAGAAGGACGCCAACCTGCTGATCATGCGCGAGGAAGACGTGCTGGCCCGCGAGGCCAGCGAAGTCACCGCCGCGCAGTACCCCGACAGCCTGCAGGTGGGCGAGCTTCGCCTGCCGCTGAGTTACCACTTCGAGCCCGGGCACCCCCGCGATGGCGTGACCGTGCGGGTACCGGCGCCGCTGCTGCCGAGCTTGCCGGGCGAGCGCCTGGAATGGCTTGTGCCCGGCCTGCTGGAAGCCAAGTGCGTGGCGCTGGTGCGCAACCTGCCCAAGGCGCTGCGCAAGAACTTTGTGCCGGTGCCGGACTTCGTCAAGGCCTCGCTGGCGCGCATGACCTTCGGCCAGGGCGCATTGCCGCAGGCCCTGGGCCAGGAACTGCTGCGCATGACCGGCGCCCGTGTGCCCGACGAGGCATGGGACGAGTCGGTCAACCTGGTCGAAGGCCACCTGCGCATGAACATCGAAGTGGTCGATGGCCAGGGCAAGTTCCTGGGTGAAGGCCGCGACCTGGCCGAGCTGACCGCGCGCTTTGCTGCAGCCAGCCAGGCAGCGTTGGCCGTGCCGCGTGACGCCAAGAGCGAGCAGCCGGTACAGGCCAAGGCTTTCAGCGAGGTTAAGCAGACCGCGCAGCAGAAGATCGCCGGCCTGTCGATGACCGTGTACCCGGCACTGGTGGAAGAGGGCGGCACCGTGCGCGAAGGGCGTTTCTCGACCCAGGCCGAAGCCGAATTCCAGCACCGCCGCGCGTTGCAGCGTCTGTTGCTGCAGCAGCTGGCCGAGCCGGCCAAGTACCTGCGCGGCAAGCTGCCGGGGCTGACCGAGCTGGGCCTGCTGTACCGTGAAATGGGCCGGGTCGAGGCGCTGGTCGAGGATATTCTGCTGGCCAGCCTGGACAGCTGCATCCTTGAAGGCGAACAGCCGCTGCCACGCGATGGTGCGGCCCTGGCTGGCCTGGCCGAGCGCAAGCGCGGCAGCTGGGCCGAGCATGCCGAGCGCCTGGCACGGCAGACGTTGGAAGTGCTGAAGCTGTGGCATGGGCTGCAGAAGCGCTTCAAGGGCAAGATCGACCTGAGCCAGGCAGTGGCGCTTAACGACATCAAGCAACAGCTCGGCAACCTGGTGTACCCAGGCTTCGTGCGTGAAACCCCCGGGGCCTGGTTCAAGGAGCTGCCGCGTTACCTCAAGGCGGTGGAACTGCGCCTGGAGAAGCTGGGTTCGCAGGTGCAGAAGGACCGGGTGTGGAGCGGTGAGCTGGCCAACCTGTGGGCGCAGTACAAGTCACGTGCCGACAAGCATGCCCAGGAAGGCAAGCGTGATGAGCAACTGACGGTGTACCGCTGGTGGCTGGAGGAATATCGGGTTTCGCTGTTTGCCCAGCAGTTGGGGACAAAGGTGCCGATTTCCGACAAGCGATTGAGCAAGCAATGGAGCCAGGTGGAGGGCTAAACTTCCGCAGATGTGGCAATATTGATGCAATTTGGGGCCGCCTGGCGGCCCCTTCGCGGGTAAACCCGCTCCCACAGGTGCAGCAGTGTCCTCGGGAGCGGCGCAATCCCTGTGGGAGCGGGTTTACCCGCGAACGAGGGCGCAGCCCTCGCCCCTAAATTGGCACTAAAGTGCCATTAACCTGTCATGTTTCCCAGCCAGCGCCCCGTGGCGATGGCCTTTGACCAGAGGAACGACCGTGCATAACGTCGTGATCAGCGGCACCGGCCTGTACACCCCGGCCCAGAGCATTTCCAACGAAGAACTGGTGGCGTCCTTCAACACCTGGTCGCAGCAGTTCAACCAGGACAACGCCGCCGCCATCGAGCGCGGTGAAGTCGAGGCGGCGCCGCTGTCCGATGCGGCGTTCATCGAAAAGGCCTCGGGCATCAAGAGCCGCTTCGTCATGGACAAGGCCGGCATTCTCGACCCGCAGCGCATGAAACCGCGTCTGCCCGAGCGCTCCAACGACCAACCTTCGGTGCTCTGCGAAATGGCCGTGGCCGCTGCCCGCCAGGCCCTGGAGCGCGCCGGTCGCACGGCGGCCGATGTCGACGGGGTGATCGTCGCCTGCTCCAACCTGCAGCGCCCGTACCCGGCCATCGCCATCGAAGTGCAGCAGGCGCTGGGCATCCAGGGCTTTGCCTTCGACATGAACGTGGCCTGCTCGTCGGCCACTTTCGGCATCCAGACCGCCGCCAACAGCGTGGCCCTGGGCCAGGCGCGCGCGGTGCTGATGGTCAACCCGGAGGTGTGCACCGGCCACCTGAACTTCCGTGACCGCGACAGCCACTTCATCTTTGGTGATGCTGCCACTGCGGTGCTGCTCGAGCGTGCCGACAAGGCCACCTCGGCGCACCAGTTCGACATCGTCAGCAGCAAGCTGTGGACCGAGTTCTCCAACAACATCCGTAACAACTTCGGCTTCCTCAACCGCGCGGCGGAAGAGGGCGAGGGCGCGGCGGACAAGCTGTTCATCCAGGAAGGCCGCAAGGTGTTCCGCGAGGTGTGCCCGAAGGTGGCCGAGCTGATCGGTGAGCACCTGCAGGAAAACGGGCTGCAACCAAGCGATGTGAAACGCTTCTGGCTGCACCAGGCCAACCTCAGCATGAACCAGCTGATCGTCAAGAAGCTGCTGGGGCGCGAAGTGGCCGAGGAGGATGCACCGGTGATTCTCGACCGTTATGCCAACACCAGTTCGGCGGGGTCGGTGATTGCCTTCCACCTGTACCAGGACGACCTGGCCAAGGGCTCGCTGGGGGTGTTGAGCTCGTTTGGTGCGGGGTATTCGATTGGTAGCGTGATCCTGCGCAAGCGCTGATTTGTCTGGCGCCTGTACCGGCCTCTTCGCGGGCTTGCCCGCTCCCACAGGTACTGCACAGTTTTCAAGAGCTGTGGTGATTCTGTGGGAGCGGGCGAGCCCGCGAAGAGGCCGACGCAATTCTGCCAGGCAAAAAAAGCGGGAAACGCCGGATGGGGTCGGCATTTCCCGCTTCAGGTGAAGCAGTGCAGGGTTTTGCTTAGAACTTGGCTTCCAGGTCTACCTGCAGGGTATCTACATCGGCATCGCTGTTGGGCAACTGCGACAGGTCGGTCTTGGCCATCAGGTAGGCAGCGCCCAGGGAGAAGTTCTTGTCGATTTCATATCCGACCTTGAACTTGTGCCCGCGCGAACCGGTAAAGCCGTTGCCAAAGTCAGAGTCGGTGAACAGGCTGACCACGGCGTTACGCTGCACGTCGCGGTAGTTGTAGTCCAGGCTCCAGGCGCCGACCTTGGTTTTCAGGCCCGCCAACCAGGCCTGGTCTTCGCCATCGGTGCTCTCGGTGTTTTTCACATACTGACCGTAAGCAGAGAGCGGGATGGCAAAGCCGGTGAAGTCCATCTGGCCGAAGCCTTCCACGAGGTTGAACTCGTTGGTGGTGTTGCCGAACGACTGCAGGATGGTGGCTTCCTTGTCGTTGTCGTAGCCATAGATACTGGCACCTACGGTCAGCTTGAGCACATCGGCCGGGGCGAATTTGGCGCCCAACTGGCCGTGATAGACCTGTGCGTCATGCTTGTATTGCACGCCGTCGCCATCGACGTTGTCCTTGAGGGTGTACTGACCGGCGCTGGCGAACACTTCGGCCCCGCCCAGGTCGGTCTTGTAGGTGGCTGCCACGCCTTCCGGGTTGATGTCGCTGTCCCAGATGATGTCGCCCATGCTCACCCATGGCTGCGCCATCTTGCCGCCAATCAGGTGCAGGTTGGGAACTGCAGTCGGGTGCCAGTCGAGGTAGGCCTGGTCGACCCACAGCGACTTCTTGTCGAAGTAGTTGTCGAAGCTCTGGTTGGTCGAACGGCGGTCGGCACTGCTGCCGGTGGCGATACGGATGCCCGCGTCGACCTGCGGGTTGATTTCGCTGTAGAAGCCGACACGGGCACGCACGCGCTGGCGGTCCTGGTTGCCGCTGCTGCTGTTCGGGTCGTCGACGTTGACGTCTTCGTAACGCAGGCGCAAATCACCCTTGACCTGGGTCTTGGCGGCCCATGCCACTTTCTGTTCAAAGGAGCTCATCCGTTCGGACTGAGCTTTCTGAGCGGCCTTTTCCTTGGTTTCTTGAGCCAGGTCCGCCTGCAGTTCGTTGTACTGCGCCTGGTTGATCGAGCCATTGGCGCGGAGCATTTCGAGCAGCTTGGCGTCGACAGCTGCACTGGCCGGAGTACTCAGAGCCAGCATCATGCCGGTGAGGCTCACTCCGGTAAGTGTAGAAACAAGACGCATAAGGTTCTCCCTGTTGAATAAGATGGGGAGGCTCAAGCGCCCGCCCCTGTGTTGGCATGTCTTCGGAAAGGGCCTGAATAGACAGGTTCTGGGGTTCCGGAAAACAGGCGCAAGTATTGCGGGGGCGAATGACAGATTAATGTCGAATTGGTGGCACTGCGGTTAAGTAATTGAGAATAAAAGGATCTGTCCCGGCTATCGTGATTTGAGTGGCGGGCCTTCCTTGGGGATACTGGGTACCTTGAAACAGCGAGCCGAAACCGTGACCAGCCTGTACAGCCTTGCTCATTTGCGTGATCTTCCGGCGGCCACCTGGGATGCCCTGGTGCCCGCTGGCCAACCGTTCCTGCGCCATGCGTTTCTCAGCGCCATGGAGGACAGCGGCAGCGTCGCGCGCAACACCGGCTGGGCCGCCGAGCACCTGGTGCTGGAACGTGACGGGCGGGTACGGGCGCTGCTGCCGGCGTACCGCAAATGGCACTCGTTTGGTGAGTACGTGTTCGACCATGGCTGGGCCGATGCCTGTGAGCGGGCCGGCATTGCCTACTACCCCAAGCTGCTCGGTGCCGTGCCGTTCAGCCCGGTCAGCGGCCCGCGCCTGCTCGCCGCCGACCCAGCCGATGGCCTGCTGGTGCTGCAGGCGTTGCCGGAGTACCTGGCCAAGGGAGGGCTGTCTGGCGCGCACATCAATTTCACCGAGCCGGCGTTGGACGAACAACTGGCAGGCCAGCCTGGCTGGATGGAGCGCCTGGGCTGCCAGTTTCATTGGCGCAACCACGGCTATCGTGACTTTCAGGATTTTCTCGACAGCCTGAGTTCGCGCAAGCGCAAGCAGATGCGCAAGGAGCGTGAACAGGTTGCCGGGCATGGTATTGAATTCCGCTGGTACCGTGGGGGTGAACTGGATGAGGCGCAGTGGGATTTCGTCTACCGCTGCTACGCCAATACCTACGCGGTGCGCCGCCGTGCGCCCTACCTGACACGCGAGTTCTTCAGCCTGCTTGCCGAGCGCATGCCCGAAGCGTTGCGCGTGGTGATGGCGCGGCAGGGTGGCCGTGATGTGGCCATGGCCCTGAGCCTGGTGGGGGGCGACAGCCTGTTTGGCCGTTATTGGGGGTGCCTGGACGAGTTCGACCGGCTGCATTTCGAAACCTGTTTCTACCAGGGCATGGACTTTGCCATTGCCGAAGGGCTGCAGCGTTTCGATGCCGGGGCACAGGGGGAGCACAAGCTGATTCGAGGGTTCGAGCCGGTGCTGACGCGGTCGTGGCACTACCTGCTGCACCCGGGGCTGCGGCGGGCGGTAGAGGATTTTCTGGCGCAGGAGCGGGAAGGGGTGCTGGCGTATGCCGAGGAGGCCAGGGGGATGTTGCCCTATCGCCGGGACTGATCCATTCATATTGCCTGTGCCGGCCCTTTCGCGGGTGAACCCGCTCCCACAGGTACTGCACAGGCCGTGAAATTTGTGCGGTCCCTGTGGGAGCGGGTTCACCCGCGAAGAGGCCAGTACAGGAATCAGTCGACCCCGACAAACCCCCCGGTCTGGTGATGCCACAACCGGGCATACAAGCCTTGCTGCTCGAGCAGTTCACTGTGGCTGCCACTCTCGACAATCCGCCCCTTGTCCAGCACTACCAGCCGGTCCATCCGCGCGATGGTGGAAAGCCGGTGGGCAATCGCGATCACCGTCTTGCCCTGCATCAGCGTCTCCAGGCTTTCCTGGATCGCTGCCTCCACCTCCGAATCCAGCGCTGAAGTGGCCTCGTCCATGATCAGGATCGGTGCATTCTTCAATAATACCCGGGCAATCGCGATGCGCTGGCGCTGGCCACCCGACAGCTTGACCCCGCGCTCGCCCACATGGGCATCGAAACCGGTGCGACCCTGAGCGTCCGACAGCTGCGGGATGAACTCGTCGGCGCGGGCCCGGCGCACCGCTTCATGAAGCGCGGCCTCGCTGGCATCGGGGCGGCCATACAGCAGGTTGTCACGGATTGAGCGGTGCAGCAGCGAGGTGTCCTGGGTGATCATGCCGATCTGCGCGCGCAGGCTGGCCTGGCTCACTTCGGCAATGTCCTGGCCGTCGATGAGGATGCGCCCGCCCTGCACGTCATACAGCCTCAGCAGCAGGTTCACCAGGGTCGACTTGCCTGCCCCCGACGGGCCGATCAGGCCGATCTTCTCGCCCGGGCGTATGTCCAGGCTGAGCCCTTCGATCACGTTGGCGGCCTTGCCGTAATGGAAGTCCACATCATCGAAACGCACCGCACCGCGGCTGACCTTGAGCGCCGGTGCGTTGGGCCGGTCGGTGACGGTGACCGGCTGGGCGATGGTCTGCAGGCCGTCCTGGACCATGCCGATGTTCTCGAAGATGCCGTTGACCACCCACATGATCCAGCCCGACATGTTGACGATGCGAATCACCAGGCCGGTGGCCAGGGCGATGGCGCCGACGGTGATCAGCGACTGGCTCCACAGCCACAGCGCCAGGCCTGTGGTGGCGACCACCAGCAAGCCATTGAGGGTGGTGATGACCACGTCCATGCTGGTGACCACGCGTGCGGCCAGCTGGGTTTTCTCTGTCTGTTCGCGGATCGCTTCGCGCGCGTACTGCTGTTCGAAGTCGGTGTGGGCGAACAGCTTGAGGGTGGCGATGTTGGTGTAGCCGTCGACGATGCGGCCCATCAGCTTGGAGCGGGCGTCGGAGGAAATCACCGAACGCTCCTTCACCCGGGGGACGAAGTAGAACAGCGCGGCGATGTAGCCTGCGATCCATAGCAGCAGCGGCAGCATCAGGCGCCAGTCGGCCTCGGCGAACAGCACCAGCGAGGTGATGGCGTAGATCAGCACGTGCCATAGCGCATCCACCGCCTGCACCGCAGAGTCTCGCAGTGAGTTGCCGGTCTGCATGATGCGCTGGGCGATGCGCCCGGCGAAGTCGCTCTGGAAGAAGTTCAGGCTCTGCTTGAGTACATAGGTGTGGTTCTGCCAGCGGATCAGGCTGGTCATGCCGGGGTTGATGGTCTGGTGCACGAGCAGGTCGTGCAGGCCGAAGAACACCGGGCGCAGCAGCAGGATCACCACCAGCATCCAGATCAGTTCGCCGCTGTGTTCGCTGAAGAAACTGGCATTGGGCGTGCCCTGTGCCAGGTCGATGATGCGGCTGAGGTAGCTGAACATCGCCACCTCGATCAGCGAGGCGACCAGGCCCACCACCAGCAGGGCGACAAAACTCGGCCACACCTGGCGCAGGTAGTACAGGTAGAACGGCCAGACCTGGCCGGGTGGCGACTCGCTGGGCGCGTCGCGGAAGATATCGATCAACTGCTCGAAACGGCGGTACAGCATGGGTGACGACACTCCTGTTTCATCCGACCCTCAGGCGGTTTCACGTCCCTGTGAAGCCTGCGGTCAGTCGATGCGTTTGGCCGACTTGATGTAGACCGGATCGGTCGGTACATCGCGCATGCCTTTCTTGATGGTGGTTGGCGAATTGACGATCTGGTCGACCACTTCCATGCCCTTGGTCACCTTGCCGAATACGGCATAGCCACGGTCACGCCCAGGGTTGAGGAAGTCGTTGTCGGCCACGTTGATGAAGAACTGGCTGGTGGCCGAGTTCGGGTCCTGGGTACGGGCCATGGACAGCGTGCCACGGGTGTTCTGCAGGCCGTTGCCGGCTTCGTTGGTGATCGGGGCTCGGGTGTTCTTCTGCACCATCTGGTCGGTGAAACCGCCGCCCTGGACCATGAAGCCCGGGATTACCCGGTGGAAGATGGTGTTGTTGTAGAAGCCGCTGTCGACGTATTCCAGGAAGTTCTTGGTACTGATCGGTGCCTTCTCGGCATTCAGCTCGATTTCGACCTGGCCGAAGCTGGTTTCCAGCAGTACGTGCGGGGTCTTGTCGGAGGCCATGACGCTGGTGGCGAAGGCGACCGAGCAGGCGGTGAGCAGGAGTTTTTTCAGCATGGGCTCAAAGATCCTTGAGAGGTGGAAGCGGCTGCAAGGAACTGCAGCAGGGTCTGGTTGAAGACCTCGGGTTGGTCGAGGGGTGTAGCGTGCCGGGAATCGTCGATGACCACCAGCCTGGCGTGGGGCATCAGGGCGACGTAGCGTTCTTTCAGTTGTATCGGGGTGTAATCCTGGTCGGCTGCGATCACCAGGGTAGGACAGTGAACCTGGCCGATGCGTTCCTGCACGCCCCAGTCGACGATGGCGTCGAAACTCTTGAGGTAGGCGCGCTTGTCGTTGCGTGCCCAGCGCTGGGCCATCTTGTGCCGCAGTTCGGCCTGCTGCGGTTTGGGAAACAGCCGCTCGGCCAGGCCCTTGCCGACGGTTTCGACACTGAGCAGGCGCGCCAGGCCCCAGCGCTTGAGCCACCATACCCAGTCACTGCGAGTGCGGCGCTTGACCTCGGGGGCGCTGTTGACGATGCACAGGCTGCGCAGCCACTGCGGGTGGTCGACAGCGAACTGGAAGGCGACCATGCCACCCATGGACAGGCCGACGATGTGCACGGGGCCGGTGTGCAGGTGTTCGAGCAGGGCCAGCAGGTCGGCACTGAAGGTGGCAATCTGGTAACCGTCGCGTGGCTTGTCGGAGCGGCCGTGGCCGCGGATGTCCATGAGGATTACCCGGTAGTGGCGGCTGAGCACCGGCACCTGCAGCTCCCAGTCCTGGCAGCTGGAGCCCAGGCCATGCAGCAATACCAGGGGTTCGCCCTGGCCGTATTCCTCGTAATGCAGTGTGCATCCTTCGTGTTCGAAATAGGCCATGGGCGCGGTCCTCTCAGGCTTGCGGGGGGGCTGCGAAGGGCACGTCCAGTGGCGCGGTGTCGAAATTGCGCAGCAGGTCGATGAGGATCTGCGTAGCCGGGCCCAAGGTCTTCTCTTTGCTCGAATAAAGGTAGAACAGTGGGTGGCGGCTGCCACCCTGATCCAGCGGCAACGGCTTGAGCACGCCTTCGCGCAGCTCGCGCTCGATCATGTGGCGGGGCAGCCAGGCAAAGCCCAGGCCGCTGCTGACGAAGGTAGCGGCGGTGCCCAGGCTGCCGACGGTCCAGCGTTGCTCGGCACCCAGCCAGCCGACATCGCGCGGCTGGGCGCGGCCGGAGTCGCGGATTACCACCTGCAACTGGCTCTCCAGGTCCTGGAAGGTCAGTTCGCGGCCCAGGCGGTGCAGGCTGTGTTCGGGGTGGGCGACGGCGACGAACTCCACCGCGCTCAGTTCGGCGCCCAGGTAGCCGCCGATGCTGTAGCTGCTGATAGCCAGGTCGGCGATGCCTTCGTGCATCACTTCCTCGACGCCAGACAGCACTTCTTCACGCAGGCGCACCCGGCAGCCACGGCTCTGCGGCATGAACGCGGCCAGGGCGCGGACCAGGCGGGCACTGGGGTAGGCGGCATCGACCACCAGGCGTACCTCGGCCTCCCAGCCCTGTTCCATGTGGTGGGCAAGGTCTTCGAGCTGGCTGGCCTGCTTGACCAGGTGGCGCGAACGGCGCAGCAGGACATTGCCGGCCTCGGTGAGCACCGCCTTGCGGCCGTCGATGCGCAGCAGCGGCACGCCCAGTTGCTCCTGCATGCGGGCCACGGTGTAGCTGACCGATGACTGCGAGCGGTGCAGTGCCTCGGCGGCCTGGGCAAACCCACCGTGATCGACCACTGCCTGCAGGGTTCGCCACTGGTCAAGGGTTACGCGCGGCGCTTTCATCTTTCGCTCCTGTTGTCCTAAGCTGCGCTCTTTCAAGGAGAGCGGCCAATGAAGAAATGTTGTGCGGCAATACTGATGTGCCTGCCCCTCGGGGCCATGGCTTATCCCATCGACGTTGAGAAGGAACTGACCGGGGTAAAGCTCGATTACACCGCCTATGACACGGCCTACGACATTGGCGCCATCACCCTCAACAACTACGGGCAGGTACCGGCCGCGTGCAAGGTGACCTTCCGCAATGGCCCCGAGGCACCAAGGGTGCGCCGGGTGAACGTACCGGCCGGTAAAAGCGTCGATGTCACTGCCAAGTTCAACCGGCAGATCATCAAACTACGGATCGCCTTGAACTGCAGTGCAGAATAAACTGATAAATCGATAGATTGAACCCATTTTTTACGCTTTTTTATCGATAGGTCAACCCGTAATCTCACCTCCATCGAATCGCAACCCTTTTGCCGATGGAGGCACCCCAATGTCCCGCGTACTGATCATCGAAAGCAGCGCCCGCCAGCAGGATTCCGTTTCCCGTCAGCTGACCCGTGATTTCATCCAGCAGTGGCAGGCCGCCCACCCGGCCGATCAGATCAGTGTGCGCGACCTGGCCGTGAACCCGGTGCCGCACCTGGACGCCAACCTGCTGGGTGGCTGGATGAAGCCTGAAGAACAGCGCAGCGCTGCCGAACTGGAAGCGCTGGCCCGATCCAACCAACTGACTGATGAATTGCTTGCTGCCGATGTGCTGGTGATGGCTGCGCCGATGTACAACTTCACCATCCCCAGCACCCTCAAGGCCTGGCTGGACCACGTGCTGCGTGCCGGCATCACCTTCAAGTACACCCCCACCGGCCCGCAGGGCTTGCTGACCGGCAAGCGCGCCATCGTCCTGACGGCCCGTGGCGGCATCCACGCCGGTGCCACCAGCGACCACCAGGAACCGTACCTGCGCCAGGTAATGGCCTTCATCGGCATTCACGATGTCGACTTCATCCATGCCGAAGGCCTGAACATGAGCGGCGAGTTCCACGAGAAGGGCGTCAACCAGGCCAAGGCCAAGCTGGCGGCGGTGGCCTGAAGCTTAGCGAATTCCCAACCCTGACACCTGTTGTTGCTCCTTTGGGTGTACCTGCCCGGCCCGCATGGCCGGGCTTTTTTATGCCTGTGAATTTTGTGTGGGCCTGTGCCGGCCTCTTCGCGGGTAAACCCGCTCCCACAGGAATATCACGGCACCTGAGATCAGTGGTGTCCCTGTGGGAGCGGGTTTACCCGCGAAGAGGCCGGCACAGCCCCACATTCCTCATGGTTGAACTCATTCATCGCAACCCGCTAAGGTCGCGGCCTTGATCCACGAGAGGCAACCATGGGCTACCTGATAATCGTCGCGCTGATCCAGGCGTTTTCCTTCAGCCTGATCGGCGAGTACCTGGCCGGGCACGTCGACAGCTACTTTGCCGTGCTCGCGCGCGTGGTGCTGGCTGGCCTGGTGTTCCTGCCGCTGACCCGCTGGCGCCAGGTCGAGCCGCGCTTCATGCGCTCTATGCTGCTGATCGGCGCGTTGCAGTACGGCATCACCTACGTCTGCCTGTACCTGAGCTTTCGCGTGCTCACCGTGCCGGAGGTGCTGCTGTTCACCATTCTCACGCCGTTGCACGTGACGCTGATCGAAGACGCCTTGAACCGGCGCTTCAACCCGTGGGCCCTGCTGGCAGCGCTGGTGGCGGTGGCCGGCGCGGCGGTGATCCGCTTCGACACCATCAGCGGCGAGTTCTTCATCGGCTTCCTGCTGCTGCAACTGGCCAACTTCACCTACGCCGCCGGCCAGGTGCTGTACCGCCATCTGGTTGCACGCCACCCCAGCGACCTGCCGCATTACAAGCGCTTTGGCTACTTCTATCTGGGCGCGTTGATCGTGGTATTGCCGGCCTTCCTGCTGTTTGGCAACGCCCAGCACCTGCCGACCACCGATGTGCAGTGGCTGGTGCTGCTGTTCCTGGGCCTGTGCCCGACGGCGCTGGGGCTGTACTGGTGGAACAAGGGCGCCTGCATGGTTTCGGGCGGGACGCTGGCGGTGATGAACAACCTGCATGTGCCGGTAGGGTTGCTGCTCAATTTGCTGATCTGGAACCAGGACGAGCCATTGGGCAGGCTGTTCATCGGCGCGGCGGTGATCCTGGCGTCGGTGTGGATGAGCCGCCTGGGTACCCTGACGTTATCAAGCAAGCCATGGCGCAGTCAGCTATGACGCGTTCGTTACTGAACCCAAATTCCGCCGGTCCCTAACCGATAATCAGGAAAACAAAATCGGGAGACCGGCGTGAAGCTAGAAACGCGAAGTATCGAATTTGTCCCACACGCAGAGCGTTATGGCACGCCTAAACGATTGTTCACTATCTGGTTCAGCTCCAACTTCCAGATAACCGCGCTGATGGTCGGCACCCTGGGCATTGCATCGGGGCTAAGCCTTGGCTGGACCTTGTTGGGCCTGTTGGTCGGCAACCTCATCGGTACCGTGTTCATGGCCGCGCACTCTGCCCAGGGGCCTCACCTGGGCGTGCCACAGATGATCCAGAGCCGGGCCCAGTTCGGTGTCCATGGTGCCGCGCTCCCTCTGCTGGTGATGGTCACGGCCGCAGTCCTGTTCCTCGCCGCCAGCGGCGTGCTGATGCGCAGTGCCTTGCAGGCGCTGGTGCCCATGAGCGATGACCAGGCGATCGTGGTGGTCGGCTTGCTGACCTTTGTCATCGGCTTTGTCGGCTACGAGCTGATCCACCGCCTGGGCGCGTGGATGAGCCTGTTGTCCACACTGGTTTTTGCCGGCGCCCTGGTGCTGATCCTGCTGCACCCTGGCGACATGGCAACCACAACGGCAGTGAGTACCGGCTTCTCGTTCACCGCCTTCAACCTGATCGTGGCCCAGTCGGCCTCCTGGACGCTGGGGTATGGCCCCTATGTAGCCGATTACTCGCGCTACCTCCCGGCCAACGTCAACCCACGCGCCACGTTCTGGGCCACCTATTGCGGTTGTGCGCTGGGCTCCTTCGCCATGATGGCACTGGGCGCGCTGGTGGCAGTGGCATTGCCGTCGGCACTGGGGCATGACCCGGCCACAGCCATTGCCGCGTTGTTTGGCCCGTGGGCGCCGCTGGCGCTGGCAGTGATAGCGCTGGGGGTGATCCAGTACAACGTGCTGTGCCTGTACAGCGCCTACATGTCGTCGGTCACGATCTTTGGTGCCTTCAAGTCCATCCGGCGCGTGACCGCGACGGCCAAGGCCTTGGTAATGGCTGGGCTGACCGCAGCGGCAACGGTGATCGCCATCGCCACCCAGTACAATTTCGATACGTTCTTTGCCGACATCCTGATCGGCCAGCTGTACCTGTTGATCCCATGGAGTGCCATCAACCTGGTGGATTACTACTGGGTATGCCGAGGCCACTATGATGTGGGGGCGCTGTATGACTCCAAGGGGCGTTATGGCTGCTTCAATCGTCGAAGCCTGGCGGTGTACGCCGTGTCGATCATCGGTACCATCCCGTTCATGAAACTGTCGTTCTACACGGGCTTCGTGGCCGAGTGGCTGGGGGCGGATATCAGTTGGGCGATGGGGTTGATCCTGGCCGGTGCGCTGTATTGCATGGTCCATGGACGCGAGAGCAACCGCCTTTCGACAACCATGAATGCGCAACCCTGACTCGGCCCTTACACGAAAAGGGCTGCTTAAACACCACCCTCGTAATGCCTGTCAGTCAAACAATTTGGGGCCGCTTTGCGGCCCATCGCCGGCAAGCCAGTTCTCATCGAACTGCACATAACTCTTTGAATTAGCAGGGGCCTTGTGGGAGCGGCTTTAGCCGCGAACACCGGCGCAGCCGGTGCCATGCACCGCGTTGGATTCTTCGCGGCTAAAGCCGCTCCCACAGGTACAACGAAGATCTCACGATCTGCGTGACCTCTGTGGGAGCTGGCTTGCCGGCGATGGGCTGCGAAGCAGCCCCGGCAATATCAAGCCTCGCTCATGTCTTCCAGTCGACGCGGCACAGGCTCCTGCGATACACGCCCGCTCAACCCCACCCGCATGTCGTTGCCACTTGGCTGCTGATACAGGCTCAAGCCAAACTCCGGCAACACCGCCAGCAGATAATCGAAGATATCCCCCTGAATCCGCTCGTAATCCGCCCACACCGTGGTGGTGGTAAAGCAGTAGATCTCCAGCGGCACGCCCTCTGCGGTGGTCTGCATCTGCCGCACCATGCAGGTCATGTTCGGGTGCACGTTGGGATGGTTCTTCAGATAGGCCAGGGCAAACGCCCGGAAGGTGCCGATGTTGGTGAGCTTGCGGCGATTGGCCGACAGCTCGGCCACCGGCCCCATGGCCTCGTTCCAGCGCTGCAGCTCCTGGCGCTTGCCGGCCAGGTAGTCGGCCAGCAAGTGCACCTGGCTCAGGCGCTGTTCTTCCTCGCGAGTCAGAAACCGCACGCCGGCCGCGTCGATGAACAGGCTGCGCTTGATGCGTCGGCCACCGGACTGCTGCATGCCGCGGTAGTTGCGGAACGACTCGCTCATCAGGCGCCAGGTGGGGATGGAGACGATGGTCTTGTCGAAGTTCTGCACCTTCACCGTGTGCAGGGTGATGTCCACAACATCGCCATCGGCGCCCACCTGGGGCATTTCGATCCAGTCGCCCACGTGCAGCATGTCGTTGCTGGTCAGTTGCACACTGGCGACGAACGACAGCAGGGTGTCCTTGTACACCAACAGCAGCACCGCCGACATGGCACCCAGGCCCGACAGCAGCAACAGTGGCGAGCGGTCAATCAGGGTGGCGACGATGACGATGGAGGCGAAGATCCACAGCATCATCTTGGCCAGTTGCACGTAACCCTTGATCGAGCGGGTGCGGGCGTGTTCGGTGCGGGCATAGATGTCGAGCAGGGCATCCAGCAGGCACGACAGCGCCATGGTCATGAACAGCAGGGTAAAGGCCAGGGCGACATTGCCGAGGAAGTGCTGGGCGGTGTCGGACAGCTCGGGCACCAGTTTCAGGCCGAACTGCAGCACCAGTGACGGCGTGGTCTGTGCCAGGCGGTGGAACACCTTGTTGTTGCGCAGGTCGTCCAGCCACTTCAGCGCTGGCTGGCGGGCCAGCAGGCGGGCGCCATGCAGCACCAGGAAGCGTGCCAGGCGGCCGATGACCAGGGAAACCAGCAGCAGCACCGCCAGGCCGATGGCCGCGTGCAGCATCGGATGTTGGTCAAGGGTGCCCCACAGGTCGAGGGAGTCACGCCAGATTCGTTGGATATCCATGGGCTTGCGTACAGTCTTTGTTGCCAAACGAAGCGCCATTAGAGCGCGGATGGCGACAAAGTTGCCAAAAGAAATTCGGCTAAGGCGGCAGAAAACGTTACCCTATGCAACTGAATTTTCCGCACTTGCCTGAGGTTACCTCCGTGTTCTCCCAATTCGCCCTGCATGAACGCCTGCTTAAAGCCGTGGCCGAGCTTAACTTTGTCGAGCCAACCCCGGTGCAGGCCGCGGCCATCCCCCTGGCCCTGCAAGGGCGTGACCTGCGCGTGACCGCGCAGACCGGCAGCGGCAAGACCGCGGCCTTCGTGCTGCCGCTGCTCAACCGCCTGGTCGACCTGCGCGAACGCCGCGTCGAGATCCGCGCGCTGATCCTGCTGCCGACCCGTGAGCTGGCCCAGCAGACCCTCAAGCAGGTACAGCTGTTCTCGCAGTTCACCTACATCAAGTCGGGCCTGGTTACCGGCGGTGAAGACTTCAAGGAACAGGCCGCCATGCTGCGCAAGGTGCCGGATGTGCTGATCGGCACCCCGGGCCGCCTGCTCGAGCAGCTCAATGCGGGCAACCTCGACCTGTCCCACGTGCAGGTGCTGATCCTCGACGAAGCCGACCGCATGCTCGACATGGGCTTTGCCGAAGACATGGAGCGCCTGTGCAAGGAGTGCGAGAACCGCCAGCAGACCCTGCTGTTCTCCGCCACCACCGGTGGTGCGGCCTTGCGCGACATCATCGGCAAGGTGCTGAAAGACCCAGAGCACCTGATGCTCAACAGTGTCTCGCAGCTGGCCGAAGGCACTCGCCAGCAGATCATCACCGCCGACCACGACCAGCACAAAGAGCAGATCGTGCAGTGGCTGCTGGCCAACGAAACCTTCGACAAGGCGATCATCTTCACCAACACCCGCGCCCTGGCCGACCGCATCTACGGCCACCTGGTGGCCAAGGACGTGAAGGCCTTCGTGCTGCACGGCGAGAAGGACCAGAAGGACCGCAAGCTGGCCCTGGACCGCTTCAAGCAGGGCAGCTCCAAGGTGCTGGTGGCTACCGACGTTGCGGCCCGTGGCCTGGACATCGACGGCCTGGACCTGGTGATCAACTTCGACATGCCGCGCAGCGGTGACGAGTACGTGCACCGCGTGGGCCGTACCGGCCGTGCCGGTGGCGAAGGTCTGGCGATCTCGCTGATCACCCACAACGACTGGAACCTGATGTCGAGCATCGAGCGCTACCTCAAGCAGCAGTTCGAGCGCCGGGTGATCAAGGAAGTGAAGGGCACCTACAACGGGCCTAAGAAGGTCAAGGCCTCGGGCAAGGCGGCTGGCAGCAAGAAGAAAAAGGTCGAGAAGAAGACCGGTGACAAGAAGGCGGCCGCCAAGCGCAAGCCAACCGCCAAGCCGAAGGCCAATGCACCGCTGGCCAGCGCTGACGGCCTGGCGCCGCTGAAGAAGCGCAAGCCTGCGGCTGAGTAACGCTCGGTAACGGTGTTAGTTTCTTCGCGGGTGAACCCGCTCCCACAGCGACCCCACAGGCTTCCAGGCCTGTGCGATCCCTGTGGGAGCGGGTTTACCCGCGAAGAGGCCAGCACAGGCGACAACTATTCAGCCTTTTTCTCCGCCTCTTTCAACTCCTTGATCCGCTTGTCGATCAGCTGACACTTGTCGGGCAAATCCTTGCTCGCCGTCCCAAGCTCCATCCCTTGAAGCTCGTCATTGATCTCCTTGGCCTTCTGCGGGTTCTGCTCGGTCAACTGGGTGACCAACCCGGCCAGCTCTTCGCGTTTCTGCGTTGCTTCTTCCGGTGTGCAGGCCCAGGCGGGCAGGGCGCAGGACAGGGCAGTAGCACAGGCAATGGGCAGCAGCAGTTTCATCCTTCTACCTCCGGCGGTGGTGATGCCCGGTGGAGGCATGTGCCTGGCCGTTAGTTCAGCGCCTTCGACCGGTGGCACTTCATGGTCAGCCTGTCCTCAGCTGGGCATCTGACCTAGCCTCGATTCCGATGTCCTCGCCTGGTTCAAAGAGCAGGGTAGCGGCTACCAGACCCGGATCAACCAGTTGCTGCTTCAGTACATGCAAGCGCAAAAACGCCAGCGCTGAGATATTTCGGAACGCCGGGCAACCTCGGCAGGTCCCAACCTGTGTACCCCTTCCGTCCACAGCAGGAGCCCGTAGCCATGAGCATCGCCTACGACTGGGACCTGATCGAGCGTTTGCTGCACGAGGTGCAGAACGGCGCCGGTCACAGCTTCACGCCACGCCCCTATGCCGAGCAGCACGCTGCGGCACTGGCTGCCAAGGGGGAGCCGGTGGGCGACCTGGACCACCTGAAAACCCGTGCCTGCGAGTACGAGAGGCTATTGTTCGAGCGTGGTTTCATCGAAACCCGACCCGAAGAAGATGGTGGTAATGGCGAGAATTTCGTGCTGACCGAACGAGGCTCGCGGTTGATGAGCCTGATCGACAGCAGCATCCCCGGCTTCGAGCACCCGCGCCAGGTGCTGGACGATCAGGAGGATGCGCTGGACGAAACCACCTTCGAGCAGGTGTCGGCGAAGGCACAGATCGCCTGAGGTCGTTTTGAGGCTGGCAAGGGCGGCCATGGAAACCCGATAATCGGTAGTTCCTGAATAACTGCCGAGCCCTCGCCCATGCCAATGACCATCGCAGAGGCCCGCTCATGAGCGCGGCCCGCAAGAACCCTGACGCCTTTGCCTTCCAGGTGATGCTGGGGCTGTGCCTGATCTGGGGCTGCCAGCAGGTCCTGATCAAGACTGCTGCCATTGATATCGCGCCGGTGATGCAGGCGGCCTTGCGCAACGGCATCGCCGCCGTGCTGGTGGGCCTGATGCTGTGCTGGCGCGGGGGTTGGGAGCAGGTCGGCAGCACCTGGCGTGCCGGGGTGGTGGCGGGCGGGCTGTTCGGTCTGGAGTTCCTGTTCATTGCCGAGGGGCTGAAGCTGACCTCGGCGGCGCACATGTCGGTGTTCCTCTATACCGCGCCGGTGTTCACCGCGTTGGGCCTGCATTTCAGGTTGCCCAGCGAACGCCTGCGGCTGCTGCAATGGCTGGGGATTCTGCTGGCGTTCGGCGGCATTGCCATGGCGTTTGCCGGCGGTATGTCGTTCGAGCACATGGATGGCCGCACCCTGCTGGGGGATGCCTTTGGCGTGATTGCCGGGCTGGCCTGGGGGGCGACCACGGTGGTGGTGCGTTGCTCGCGGCTGTCGGAAGCACCGGCGACCCTGACCCTGTTCTATCAGCTGGCGGTGGGCTTTGCCGGGTTGCTGCTGATTGCCTTGCTCAGCGGCCAGATCGGCGCGGTGACGCTGACGCCGCTGGCGATGGGCAGCGTGCTGTTCCAGGGGATTGTGGTGTCGTTCATCAGCTACCTGACCTGGTTCTGGTTGCTGCGCAAATACCTGGCGTCGAACCTGGCAGTGTTCTCGTTCATCACCCCGCTGTTCGGGGTGACCTTTGGCGTTTTGTTGCTGGATGAGCCGCTTAGCCTGAACTTTGTGGTTGGCGCGTTGATGGTGCTGCTGGGGGTGGTTCTGGTGAGTGCCGAGCCTTGGGTGAAGCAGCAGTTGCGTAAGTTTGTGGGATGAGTTTTAGCCTGTTACGGCCTCTTCGCGGGTAAACCCGCTCCCACAGGGGCCGCACAATCTTCAAGGCCTGTGCAGTACCTGTGGGAGCGGGTTTACCCGCGAAGAGGCCGGCACAGGCAGCTACGATTCAGGATGCAGCCTTGGCCTGACAGGCGTTGCCCTGCGGTGCAGAGCTGCCAAACAGCACCAGCCCCCCAGCCACCACCAACCCACCCGCGGCCACCATCAGCGCAGGCTGCAGCCCGCCGCTGTAATGGCTGCTGACCGCCGCCAGCAATGGACCGCTCAACTGCCCCAGGGCAAAGCAGGCTGTCAGCAGCCCGGCATTGCGCTGCGTGGCATGCGGCGCCAGCTCCCGCGAACGTTGCATCACCAGCTGCATGCAGGCCAGGAACGGCCCGCCACACAGCACCACGCCCAACGCCAGCCCGACACCTCCGCCCATCAGGCAGGCCAGCACACCCAGCCCCTGCAGCCACAGGGTGGCGGTGAGCCAGGTCGCGGTTCGGCCGCCACGCCGCAAGCTCACGAGCAGAACCCCCAGCGCCGCCGCCAGGCCGAATGCCGGCCAGAACAGGTCTGCGAGCCACTGCCCGTGGAACTGCTGGTTGGCCATCTGCGACAGGAAGGTGGCCGGCAGGATGTAACCTACGCCATACAGCGCATATACCAGCCCCAGGCGACCGATGCCGACACTGCGGGTCGGGCCCAGGTGTGTAGCGGGCGATACCGGCGCGGCTTGCAGCGCCCTGGGCAGCCAAGGCCGCACCGCCAGCAGCATCACCAGCGCGGCCACGGCATAGATCAGCCACAGTGCTGCCGAGCCGAGCCCCCACAAATGCGCCACCAGCGCCAGCAAACCAGTCAGCGCAATGCCCAGGCCGGGCCCCGCGAACACCAGGGCACCCAGGCGCTGGCGGTTGTCGGCATTGGCCACCTGTTGGCTGAGGCTGGTGATCATCACCAGCACCCAGGCGCTGGCCACGCCGGTGCCGAAGCGCAGCAGCAGGTGGCTCCAGAACCCGTCTGCGGCCCAGGAGGCCAGAGTCAGCAGTACGCACAGCCACAGCCCACCGTGCAGGCGCAGGCGCACCTGGCCCGGCGAGCGGGCGAACATGGCATCGACCGCGCCGATGAAGTAACCCAGGTAGTTGGCCGCGGCCACCAGCCCGGCGACCGTCAGGTCGAACTGGCCTTCGGCGATCAGTTGCGGCAGCTGCGGGGTCAGGGCGAAACGGCCGATGCCCATGGCCATCATCAGCGCCACGGCGCTGGCCAGCAGTTGAATGAGTGGCGACATGACAAGTCTCCTGCACGGATGTAAGCGATGGCTGGCAGGTTAGGGCGGTTTCTTTTTCAATAAAATTGAATAATGATGATCAAGTTGTTCTGTTTTGGAGAATGCCGTGGAATTCAGCCAACTGCGTATCTTCCAGGCCGTGGCCGAGGAAGGTTCGGTCACCCGCGCCGCAGAGCGCCTGCATCGGGTGCCGTCGAACCTGTCGACGCGCTTGCGCCAGCTCGAAGAGCAACTGGGTGTCGAGCTGTTCCTGCGCGAGCGCCAGCGCCTGCAGCTGTCGCCCGCGGGCAAGGTGCTGCTGGATTACGCCAACCGCATGTCAGCCTTGCGCGACGAGGCGCTGGCCGCCGTGCGGGGCGGCCAACCGGCCGGGGACTTCGTGCTGGGGACCATGTACAGCACGGCGGCGACCCATTTGCCGGGGTTGCTGGCGCGTTATCACCAGGCCTACCCGGCGGTTAACTTGCAGGTGCGTGCGGCGCCCAGTGGCGAGTTGCTGGAAGGCCTGCTCAACCACACCTTGGACGCGGCCCTGGTGGACGGGCCACCGAGCCTGGCCGGGCTGGATGGCGTGCCGCTTTGCGATGAGCAGTTGGTGCTGATCACCAGCCCCGAGCACCCTGCGGTACACACTGCCAAGGATGTGGCCGGCAAGGCGGTGTTCACCTTCCGCCAGGGCTGCTCGTACCGCATGCGCCTGGAGGCCTGGTATGCCCATGCCCATACGCCCATGGGCCGGGTGATGGAAATCGAGTCGTACCAGAGCATGCTGGCCTGCGTGATCGCTGGCGCGGGTGTGGCGATGATGGCCAGGTCGATGCTCGACAGCCTGCCCGGGCGCGACCGGGTGCGGGTGCACCAGCTGCAGGCACCGTTCGATCAGGCGGTCACCTGGTTGATGTGGCGCCAGGGCATGCGCGGGGCAAATTTGCAGGCCTGGATCGACCTGCAACAAAGCGAAACGATTAACCAGTCGTCGGAATGCGCCGTTACGGCTTGATCCGTATCAAAATGGCCCGTATCTGTAGCTTTAGAGGCATGCGTAATACAGGACATAGGGCTATGATCTGTATGAAACATCGCAGGATTGAATTGCCGTGAGGCTGACCCGTCAAGGGGGCATTATGAATAAACCACTGTCCAACTGGCTCCATGACCTGGCTGTCGCCTTGGGGCTGATTCCACCACCCTTGCAGCCGGTGCCGATCCCGACTGATGAAGAGCAGCGCAAACGCCAACCGCGTCGTCGCTGATACAGACAAAGGCCGCTGCACCTGGGTGGGTGCAGCGGCCTTTTTGTGTCTGCCAGTTGTGTGTTGCCTGTACCTGCCTCTTCGCGGGCTTGCCCGCTCCCACAGGTACCCCATGAATTTCAAGGCTTGTGGTATCCCTGTGGGAGCGGGCGAGCCCGCGAAGAGGCCAGTTCAGGCTGTAGATCAGGCCAGCTTCACCGCCGCCACCGATTTACGCGACATCAGGCTGACCACCACAAAGCTGACCAGACCAACTGCCAGGCTGTAGTAGATCGGCGTATTGGCCTCCAGCCCATCCTTGAACATGAACAGCAGCGCGGTGGCAAAGCCCAGCGACATGCTGGCGATAGCCCCGGCGGTGGTAGCGCGCTTCCAGAAGATCGCCCCGATCAGCGGGATCAGCATACCGCCGACCAGCAGGTTGTAGGCCAGGGTCAGGGCGTTGATCACGTCGTTCACCACCAGCGCAATGCCCAGCACCACCAGGCCGGTGAGCAGGGTGAACAGGCGGCTGACGCCCAGGCTCGACGCCTTGCCGCCACGCAGCTTGGGCAGCAGGTCTTCGGTCAGGGTGGTGGACGCAGCCAGCAGGCCGGCGCTGGCGGTGGACATCATGGCGGCCAGCGCCGCTGCCATCAGCAGGCCACGGATGCCATCGGGCAGCGTGGTCTTGATCATCTCGGCAAAGGCATTGTTCGGGTTGGCCAGGTCGGGCATCAGCACATGCGCAGCCATGCCGATCGCGGCGCAGGCCAGGCCGTACAGTATGCAGTACACACCGGCGGTGGTGCCGGCACGCTGGCAGACCTTCTCGTCACGGGCAGTGAACACCCGCTGCCAGATGTCCTGGCCGATCAGGATGCCGAAGAAGTAGATCAGGAAGTAGGTGATGATGGTGTCCCAGCCAATGGTGGTCAGCTGGAAGCTGGCCGCCGGCAGCTTGGCCACCAGGGTGTCCCAGCCACCGGCCTTGTACAGGCACACCGGCAGCAGGATGAACATCAGGCCGACGGTCTTGATCACGAACTGGACGATGTCGGTCAGCGTCAGCGACCACATGCCACCAATGGTCGAGTACAGCACTACCACACCACCACCCAGCAGCAGCGAGGCCCAGAACGGCAGGTCGAGCAGCACCTGCAATACGGTGGCCATGGCCAGGGTCGAGGTGACGCCGATCATCAGTGCGTAGGCCAGCATGATCACGGCGCTGGCCTGACGTGCGGCCGGGTTGTAGCGCTGCTCCAGCACCTGGGTCACGGTGAAGATGCGCAGGCGCAGCAAGGGTTTGGCCAGCAACAGGTTGAGGGCGATGATGCCCAGGCCCAGGGCTGCGCACAGCCAGAAGCCGGAGATGCCGTGGACGTAGCCCAGGCGTACGGTGCCGACGGTAGAAGCGCCACCGAGTACGGTGGTGGCCATGGTGCCCATGTACAGGACCGGGCCGAGGTTGCGCCCGGCCACCAGGTAGTCCTCATGGGTTTTCGCGCGCCGCATGCCGTACCAGCCAAGCCCGAGCATGCCGGCGGTATAGATCATTACAACAATGATGTCCAAGGCCATTGGGGGTCTCCCGATTATCTTTATTATGGCGAGATCGACCACGCGGGCGGGTTCACGGCGCCCGGCGGTCTTGTCGTGTTGTTGGCGGGCCTCTGTGGCCCTCCCTCATGGCTCCTGCCGGGGTATAGCGGTATTAACGACGCACTACGCCCGGTAGCACGCAGAGCATCTCGAACAGCAGGTTGGCACCGAGCAGCGAGGTGTTGCCGGTGGTGTCGTAAGGCGGGGAGACTTCGACGAGGTCACAGCCGATCAGGTCCAGGCCGTGGCAGCCGCGAATGATCTCCATCGCCTGGATGGTGGTCAAGCCGCCGATTTCCGGGGTGCCGGTACCGGGAGCCCAGGCCGGGTCGATGCCATCGATGTCGAACGACAGGTACACCGGGCCACCGCCGACCTTTTCGCGCACTTCGGCCATCAGCGGTTCCAGCGACTTGTGCCAGCACTCTTCAGCCTGGACTACACGGAAGCCCTGACGGCGGCTCCAGTTGAAGTCATCGGCGGTGTAGCCCTGGGCGCGCAGGCCGATCTGCACCACGCGCTCGCAATCGAGCAGGCCTTCTTCCACGGCACGGCGGAAAGTGGTGCCATGGGCGATCTTCTCGCCGAACATGTGGTCGTTGACGTCGGCGTGGGCATCGATGTGCACCAGGCCGATCTTGCCGTGCTTCTTGTGCAGCGCGCGCAGGATCGGCAGGGTGATTGTGTGGTCGCCACCCAGGGTCAGCGGGATGATGTTGTGCTCGAGGATCTCGTCATACGCTTCTTCGATGATGCGCACGGCGTCCAGCAGGTTGAAGGTGTTGATCGCCACGTCACCGATGTCGGCCACCGACAGCGAGTCGAACGGTGCAGCTCCCGTGGCCATGTTGTACGGGCGGATCATCACCGATTCGGCGCGGATCTGACGCGGGCCGAAACGGGTGCCGGAGCGCAGCGAAGTACCGATGTCCAGTGGCACGCCGATGAAGGCGGCGTCCAGGCCTTGGGCACTTTGCAGGTGGGGGAGACGGAGCATGGTGGCGATGCCGCCGAAACGCGGCATTTCGTTGCCGCCCAGTGGTTGGTGGAGGATCTTGTCCACGGTGGGCCTCATCAGTCGGTCGATTGTTCTGTTTGTTCGAACCTGTGCCGCCGCGCGCCTTCCAGGTGTGGTCTTGCCGGCGGGCAGGGACATTTCGGCCAAGTCTGCTGAAGGTAGTGCCGGGGAAAAATCGCTACCGGCAAATACTTAGTTCAGGAATTTCTGAACTAAAGGCGGCAGAGCGGTTAGACTGCGCGCTAATACCCCCTGCGGAACCGTTGCACCATGGCCTCGACCTTGCCCGACCTGAAACTGCTGCGCATCTTCGTCAGCGTGGTGCGCCACCAGGGCTTTGCCAATGCCCAGCGCGAGCTGAACCTGTCGACCTCGGCCATCAGCACCTACATGAGCCAGCTGGAAGGTGCCCTGGGGATCGTGCTGTGCCATCGTGGCCGTGGCGGGTTCAGCCTGACCAGCAAGGGTGAGCTGTTCCACCAGGAAACCCTGCGCCTGCTGGCCGAGCTGGACGGCTTCGAACAGTACGCCGCCGCCCTCAAGGGCGAGTTGCGTGGCACCCTTAACCTGGGGGTGATCGATTCCACGGTCGGTGACAGGGCCTTGCCGCTGGCCGAAGCCATCGGCGCCTACAGCCAGGAACACCCGGCGGTGCACCTGCATTTGTCGGTATCCAGCCCTTACGAGCTGCAACTGGGTGTGCAGGACAACCGTCTGGACCTGGCGATCGGGGCGTTCTCCTCGCGCATGAGCGGGCTGCTCTACCAGCCGCTGTACCGTGAGCAGCACTGGCTGTACTGCAGCAGCCGCCACCCGTTGTATGCCGAACGGCGCATCCCCGAGCAGGTGGTGACCCAGCAGCGCATGGTCGGGCGTGGCTACTGGAGCCAGGCCGAACTGGCCCGGCATGGCTTCAAGCACAGCGCGGCGACGGTGGAGAGCATGGAGGCGCAGTTGATCCTGATTCTGTCCGGGGCCTACATCGGCTACCTGCCCGAGCACTATGCCCAGGCCTGGGTCGACAAGGGCGACTTGCGCGTGCTGTCGCCGTCGACCTTCGGCTACCAGGCACCGTTCTCGCTGATCATTCGCCGCGGGCGCAGCCGCGAGCCATTGATCCAGACCTTCCGCGACCTCCTCAAAAGCCAGCTCAACGTGGGCTGAAGCCCGGCATATGCTGTATTTCGTCGGCACCCGTTAAATTGTTGGTGCTGTCGACCGACAACATAATGGCGTCCTGCTATATATCAAATTTGCGTGTGCTGCTGTCTACCTCCCTTTCATCCTGCAAGGATTGCCCAAGATGCGCATGAATTTGCCCGTCACTGAGCACGAAAGAACCTTTCCCAACGATCAACGCCTGATCTCCACCACTGACCTCAACAGCCGCATCACCTACTGCAACGACGCTTTCGTGGCGATCAGCGGGTTCACCTACGACGAGCTGGTCGGCCAACCCCACAACCTGGTGCGCCACCCGGACATGCCGCCGGCAGTGTTCGGCCACATGTGGGAAACCATCAAGCAAGGCAAACCGTGGATGGGGGTCGTCAAGAACCGGGCGAAGAACGGTGATTACTACTGGGTCAGCGCCTACGTCACGGCCATCTATGAGCAGGGCCGCATCAGTGGCTACGAGTCGGTGCGCTCGGTGCCCACTCGCGAGCAGATCCGTCGCGCCGAGGCGTTGTATGCGCGCCTGCGGGCCGGCCGCACACCGGTGCCGTGGGCGGCCCGCCTGCTGCATGGCCTGGGCCACGGTTGGCCATTGATAAGTGCGGGCCTGCTGTCGGCGGCGGGCTACTTGTGGCTACCGCCCTACGCGGCGCTCGGGGTGCTGATGGCCAGCCTGCTGCTGGCCTGGTATCTGGTCGAGCACCGGCAGAACCAGGCGGTCCGCCGCACGCTGGCCGAGCATCCCAAGGCCTTCACCAGCCCGCTGGTGGCACTGACCTACAGTGATAACCCAGGCCTGCAAGGCCAGCTGGATCTTGCCATCATCAGTGAAGAAGCACGCCTGCAAACGGCCTTGACCCGCCTGGTGGATGCCGGGGTCGGGGTGAAGTCGCGGGCAGCGCAGTCGTCCGACTTGTCCGATGCCCAGGCACAGATGCTCGACCGCCAGCGCAACGAGACCGACCAGTCCGCCGCCGCCATCGCGCAGATGGCGGCGACCATCCAGCAGGTTACCCACAACGTGCAGAGCACGGCGCACGCAGCGGGCGATGCCGACCAGCTGGCGCAACAGGGCAGCGAGCTGGCGATGCAGAGCCTGCAAGCCATGGGCAGCATGAGCAATGCGGTCAACGACATCGGCCAGGCGGTCAATGCCCTGGCCGAGCAGACCCAGTCGATTGGCAGCGTGGTTGATGTGATTACCTCGATCGCCGAGCAGACCAACCTGCTGGCGCTCAACGCAGCCATCGAGGCGGCGCGTGCCGGCGAACAGGGGCGCGGGTTTGCCGTGGTGGCCGACGAGGTGCGTTCGCTGGCCCAGCGCACCCGTGCCTCGACCGAGGAGATCCACCAGATCATCGCCTCGTTGCGCGCCGGGGCAGAGCGCGCGGTCAGCACTGCCAGCCGCGGCGAGCAGATCTCGCGGGACAGTGTGCACAGCGTCGAGGCGGTGCAGGCAGCGTTGAGCGGGATTGCCCAAGCGGTCAGCCGCATCACCGGCATGAGCCAGCAGATGGCGACGGCGTCGGAGCAGCAGAGCCATGTGGCCGAGGACATCAACCAGCAGATCGTGCGCATAGCCCACCTGTGCGACCAGAGTGCCGGGCAAGCCAGGCAGGGCGCTGAAATCAGCCAGGACCTGGAGCGCATGGCGGAATACCTGCATAGCCTGGCAGAGCGCTTCAACCGTTGAGATCGCCGGGCCCGCAAAGCGGGCCCCGGTTCTGTGGCAAACTGTTCCCGCCAAGGAGAACCCCATGCCCAGACCCCGCTGCGAGCGCTGCCAGCGCCCGCTCGACCATTGCCTCTGCTCACTGATCCCTGCGCTCGACAGCCGTACCCGCGTCATCCTGCTGCAGCACCCCAGTGAAACCGCCCATGCCCTGAATACCGCCCGCCTGGCCGCCCTTGGCCTGAACAACGCCGAGTTGCGGGTAGGCGAGGTATTCGATGACCTGAACGAATTGCTGGCGACCCCCGGTTACCGGCCGGCCCTGCTGTTCCCGGGCGACGACGCCCAGGAGTTGGTGGCCTATGGCGAGACGGACGACAAACCCTTGCTGTTGATCGTACCCGACGGCACCTGGCGCAAGGCGCGCAAGCTGCTGTACCTGAACCCGTTGCTGGAGGCGTTGCCGCGAGTGACGCTGGGGGCTGTCGCGCCTTCACGCTACCGCTTGCGCAAGGCGCCGGAGGCGGGGGCGTTGTCGACTATCGAGGCGGTGGTGGGAGCGCTGAACGCGTTGGAGCAGCCTGCCTGTTTCGATGCGCTGCTGGCACCGTTCGAGGCGTTGATCGAGGCACAGATCAGGGCCATGGGTTTGGAGACGTTCCAGCGTAACCATGGTAGTGAGTGAGGGCAGGGGGCTGCTTTGCAGCCCATTCGCAGCACAAGGCTGCTCCTACAGGAAAGCGCGCAACATCTGTAGGAGCAGCCTTGTGCTGCGAATGGGCCGCAAAGCGGCCCCGGCTATCTCGAACCCGATCAACGCATATCAGGCAAACGCGCCTCGGTGCGTACTTCGGTGGTAGCCAGCGCTTCCGGCGGCAGCGAAATACGTTGCTTGGTCAACAGCTCGCCCATGGTCGCCAGCACGCGGTAGCGCGAGAACTCCTCGGTATAACGCACCTCGGTGTAGCGACGGTCGGCGTTGTACAGCTCGTTTTCACTGTCCAGCACGTCAAGCAGGGTGCGCTGACCCAGGCCGAACTGGTCCTGGTAGGCAGCACGCACGCGCTTGGTGGTCTCGGCGTATTCACGCGCAGTCGGCAGCTGCTTGCTGGCGTTGTTCATGGCGTTCCACGCCAGGCTCAGGTTTTCGGTCAGCTCACGCAGGGCGTTGTTGCGGATGTCGAGGGCCTGGTTGATCTTGTGCGCGTCGGACTGCAGGCGAGCCTTGTCGCTGCCGCCGCGGAACAGGTTGTAGTTCATCTCCACGCCGGCTTGCCAGTCGTTGTTGTTGTGGCCCTTCTCGCCACCGGTGTTGTTGTTGGCACCGGTAGCCAGAATGGCGTCGAAGCGTGGGTAGAAGGTCGACTTGGCCACTTCGTATTGCTGCTCGGCAGCATTGACGTCAGCCTGGGCAGACTTGATGTACGGGTTGTTCTGGCGCATGCCGTCGCGGGCTTCGTCCAGGGTGCCAGGCACTTCGCCCTTGATGGACTGCGGGCTTTCCAGCTCGTCCGGCATGCGGCCGACGACGCTGAAGAAGTTGGCCTCGGCATCGGCCAGGTCGACTTCGGCGGTGTCCAGGTTGTTTTCCGCCAGGGCGCGACGTGCGCGGGACTGGTCAAGGTCGGCGGTGCTGCCGACGCCGCGCTCGTTGCGCAGGCCGATCTGGTCGTTGACGCGCAGGTGGGCTTGCAGGTTGTTCCTGGCCAGGGTCACCAGTTCACGGCGTTTGAGCACTTCCAGGTACACCTCGACTGCACGCAGGGCGACATCCTGGGCAACGGCCTGGGTGTAGTAGGCGCGGGAGGTGGAGACCGCTTCGGTGCGGCCCACTTCATTCGAGGTGTTGAAGCCGTCGAAGATCATCTGCCGCAGGCGCAGCTCGGACTGGGTGTAGTTGAGGGTTTCCTTGTTGTGGTTGCCCTCGGCACGCGTCGTGGTGTTGTCAGAACGCTGGCGGCCATAGCCGGCAACCAGATCCACGGAAGGGTAGTAGCCACCACGCGCAAACTTCACATCTTCATCGGCAGACAGCTTGCTGTTGCGGTTGGAGCTGACCTGCGGGTGGTAGTCCACGGCGCTCTGGACAGCCTCGGTGATCGACATCGCCTGTACGTTGGCACTCGCCAGGGCCAACAGTAATGCACTGGTGATGGGGTTCAAAACGCGCATGGTACATCTCCCTGATCCTGGAATTGATCCTGCTGCTCGCCAAAAAAATGACGATAAAGTTATTTCATATAGTGTTGCAGGTTTTTAATAACACAGCTAAGTACATTCAACGCGATAGGCAAGAAGATTTATTCATATCAGATTGTCATAACCTAATTAAATTATCTAAAAGGCTCGCAGGTGAACCTTGGAAATGGCGGCGTAAAACTCCATTAAGGCCAATGAATACAGGGCTTTAACCGAGTTCCAGAATCATTTCGGATAAGGGAAGCACGAATTAGGCGAAAGTGATATTTGGCGACAGAATATTGTCACTTTGGCTTGTGCAGGGTTTTCTGGCTGAGGATATACAGGCTTACCAGGACGGCACTGGACAACATGAAGATGCGTGCCCAGAACAGGGGCACCAGATAGCACGACAGGCCGATGCTGGCCCACATCAGGCCGATGGCGTAGACCTTGCCCTTGAGGGGGATACCTTCACCACTTAGGTAGTCACGGATCCATGGCCCGAGCTTGGGGTGATGAACCAGCCAGTGGTGAAAGCGCGGCGAACTGCGGGCAAAGCAGGCAGCCGCCAATAGCAGGAACGGGGTGGTGGGCAATACCGGCAGGAATATCCCCAACACCCCCAACGCGACGCTGAGCCAGCCGGTGGCCAGCAGCAGGTAGCGCACAGGCGACTTAGTGGTGACGTGGCTTGAGCAGTGCCGGCTTTTCGTCAGGGGCATGCAGCAGCAGGAACAGCGCCGTCAGTGCTTCGGGGATCTGTACGATCATGTCGTCCTGCAGGTTGGCGTTGCTGGCGATGTCGGCGAACTCCGGCTGCTCGTCGAACAGGCCCGAGCCGACCATGATTGGCAGCAGCATCTCGCTGACTTCTTCCTCGGCGTTTTCGAACCAGGCCTCTTCACGCAGGAATACGCCTTCCATGAAGCCGATGCACCAGCCGCGCAGGTCGGAATCGTCTGGCTCGTCGGTCAGGTCGAGGTCGCATGGCAGCTCGAACTCGTCGTCGCTGGCCAGCTGGCGGGCGATGTGCGCTTTCAGCGCCACCAGGGTGGCCTCGATCTCGGTGCGCTGAGCATCGCTGGCGTAGTGCGGCTCTTCGGCGAACAGGGCGTCGATCCACTCGCGCTCGGGCACTTCCTCGGCATTGATCGACAGGGCGGTGAGGTAGCCGTGGGCGGCGACATAGTCCAGCGCTTCTTCGTGCAGCTCGTCGGCGTCGAGGAAGGCTTGCAGGCGGGTCAGTTGCTCGGCGAAGGACATTACAGGGCTACCTTGGGGAATAAACGATAACGAATTCTAGCACCTTGCGACGGCAGCGGGGCAAAGGGAACGTCTATCGCCGTGGTGCCCTGCGCGGGGCGGTGCTGCGGTATACTCCGCGATTTTTCATCCAGGGGCAGGGTTTGCCGGCTACCTGGCAAAAACCGCTTACGCATTTGGCGTGTGCGGGGCGGGTTTTTCGTCCAGCCTGTATCCGGGATGGTACGGCGATTTGTGGAGTTGCACATGCTCGAACAGGCTCAGCGCGTTCTCAAGGACGTCTTCGGCTACGACAGTTTCCGCGGGCGCCAGGCAGCGATCATCGACTGCGTGGCCAATGGCGGCGATGCCCTGGTGCTGATGCCCACCGGCGGCGGCAAGTCGTTGTGTTTCCAGGTGCCGGGGCTGCTGCGTCCGGGCCTGACGGTGGTGGTCTCGCCACTGATCGCGCTGATGGACGACCAGGTCGCCACGCTCGACGAACTGGGTGTGCCGGCCGCCGCCCTGAACTCCACGCTGACCCCGGAGCAGCAGCGTGACCTGGCCGGGCGCCTGCGTCGTGGCGAAGTGAAGATGCTTTACCTGGCGCCGGAGCGTCTGGTGCAGCCGCGCATGCTCGACTTCCTGCGTGACCTGGATATCTCGCTGTTCGCCATCGACGAGGCCCACTGCGTGTCGCAATGGGGCCACGATTTCCGCCCCGAATACCTGCAACTGGGCCAGTTGGCCGAGCTGTTCCCGCATGTGCCGCGCATCGCGCTGACCGCCACCGCCGACATGCGCACCCGTGAAGAGATCGTCCAGCGCCTGCACCTGCAAGGCGCAGAGCGCTTCCTGTCGAGTTTCGACCGGCCCAACATCTTCTACCGCATCGTGCCCAAGGAGGCGCCGCGCAAGCAGCTGATGGCGTTCCTCGGCGAGCGCCGCGGCAACGCCGGTATCGTCTATTGCCTGTCGCGCAAGAAAGTCGACGAAACCGCCGCCTTCCTCTGTGACCAGGGCTTCCCCGCGCTGCCCTATCACGCCGGCCTGGCTGCCGAGACGCGTGCGGCCAACCAGCACCGCTTCCTCAACGAGGAAGGGCTGATCATGGTCGCCACCATCGCCTTCGGCATGGGTATCGACAAGCCCAACGTGCGCTTTGTCGCCCACCTTGACCTGCCCAAGTCGCTTGAGGCGTATTACCAGGAGACCGGCCGTGCCGGCCGTGACGGGCTGCCGTCCGATGCCTGGATGGCCTACGGGCTGCAGGACATGGTCATGCTCAAGCAGATGCTGCAGAACTCCGAAGGTGACGAGCGCCACAAACGCATCGAGCAGCACAAGCTTGATGCCATGCTGGCCCTGTGCGAAGAAACCCGCTGCCGCCGCCAGTCACTGCTGGCCTATTTCGACGAAACCCTGGAGCAACCGTGCGGGCACTGTGACAACTGTGTCGACCAGGTGCAGACCTGGGATGCCACCGAGCCTGCCCGCCAGGCGCTGTCG
This sequence comes from Pseudomonas sp. C5pp, assembly GCF_000814065.1. Taxonomy (NCBI): domain Bacteria; kingdom Pseudomonadati; phylum Pseudomonadota; class Gammaproteobacteria; order Pseudomonadales; family Pseudomonadaceae; genus Pseudomonas; species Pseudomonas sp. C5pp. Next base: position 59,614 of record NZ_JWLN01000003.1, read on the forward strand.
GCGGTGTTCCGCACCGGCCAGCGCTACGGCGTCGGGCACCTGGTCGACGTGCTGCTGGGCAAGGACACCGAAAAGGTGCGCAATTTCGGCCACGAAAAACTCTCGGTTTTTGGCGTCGGCAAGGGGCTGGCCGAGGTCGAGTGGCGTTCGCTGTTCCGTCAGCTGGTGGCGCGCGGCCTGGTCGACATCGACCTGGAAGGCTACGGTGGCCTGCGCCTGTCCGACAGCTGCCGGCCGCTGCTGCGGGGTGAGGTGACCTTGCAGCTGCGCCGTGACCTCAAGCCGCAGACCACCGCCAGGACGTCGTCGTCCAGTGGCGGCAGCCCGGCCAGCCAGCTGGTGCGTGCCGAAGAGCGCGAGCTGTGGGAAGCACTGCGTACCCTGCGGCGCAAGCTGGCCGAGGAGCACAGCGTGCCGCCCTATGTCATCTTCCCCGACTCGACGCTGCTGGAGATGCTGCGCAGCCAGCCGGTCAGCCTCAGCGACATGGCCCAGGTCAGCGGCGTGGGTGCGCGCAAGCTGGAGCGTTATGGCCAGGCCTTCCTCGAGGTGCTGAACAATAGCGGTGGCACCGACGAAGCACCGAAAGTGGTGCTCGACCTGCGCCACGAACTGGTCAGCCTGGCACGCGCCGGCATGACCCCGGCGCAGATCGCCGGCCAGCTCAATTGCAGCGAGAAGAACGTCTACAGCCTGCTGGCCGAGGCGCTGGGGCGCCAGGAGCTGAGCCTGGAACAGGCCTTGGACCTCCCGGAAGACCTGTTGATGGAAGTGCAGGATGCCTTCCTCGATGGCGAGGGCGAGCTGCCACCGGTGTCTGCGATCGTGCCGCTGTTCGGGGGACGGGTGCCGGAGGGCGTGCTGTACTGCGTGCGGGCTGCGCTGGCGGCCGAGTTCGAGCTGTAAGTGGTGACAGGATCGGAGGCAGAACTGCCATCTGCTGACCTTTGTCATGTTTTTTGACGATTATCGAACATTCCAGAGTGCCCGAGCCTTGCCTCGTGGGACGGGCCATGGTTAGCTGCCTAATAATTAGATCTATTCAATGAGTTGCTTATGCCCCTGACCGACAACCAACACCGCTTCGGCATGCAGCTGGCCCAGATGTCCCGGGGTTGGCGTGCCGAGCTGGACCGCCGCCTGGCCGGGCTCAACCTTTCACAGGCGCGCTGGCTGGTGTTGCTGCACCTGGCCCGTTTCGAAGAGGCCCCGACCCAGCGTGAGCTGGCCCAGAGCGTGGGCGTCGAAGGCCCAACCCTGGCACGCCTGCTCGATAGCCTGGAAGCGCAGGGGCTGGTACGCCGGCAGGCGGTGCTGGAGGACCGGCGGGCGAAGAAGATAGTGCTGTGCCCGCCGGCCAAGCCGCTGATCGACCAGATCGAGACCATTGCCAATCAACTGCGGGTAGAGCTGTTTACCGGGGTGGATGAGGCGGAGCTGCAGGTGTGCATGCGGGTGCATGCCAAGATTCTGGCCAACCTGGAGAAATCCTGATCAACCTGCACTCGCGATCGTTGTAGGAGCAGCCTTGTGCTACGAAGAGGTCATTCCAGGCAAAGAACATCTTCTGTCAATCCAGCCTCTTCGCAGCACAAGGCTGCTCCTACAGGGTCAGTGCAGGCCCTAGAAGGTATGCCCAAGGTTCAGGTACACCGCCTGCTCATGCGCACTGTTGGCACCATAAGTGAAGTTCAAGGGCCCCAGCGGCGTCTCCAGCCCCAGGAAGATGCTCGCCGCATTGATGTACCCACTGTCGAACTCGTTGTCGTTGTTCCACGCCCGCCCTCGCTCCAGCGACCCGCCGATGTACAGCGGGAAGTCCAGCGGTACGTAGGCCCGTGGCGTCAGGCGGCGGTAGTAGACCATGCGCATCAGGCTCACGTTCTGCCCCGACACCGAGTCCTGGCGGAAGCCTGACAGCTCCCGCGCGCCACCCAGCACGAAGCTCGACGTCACCACCTCGGTATCATCCAGCGTGCGCCCGTAGCGCCCACCCAGCACGAAGGTGTTCGGCCCGCTGCTGATGGCCTTGTCCAGGTTGAACATCCACTGCCGGTAATCCTGGTCGGAATCCAGAGACTGGTCGTACTTGCGCAAGGTCAGGCCGATATCCTCGCCACTGTGCGGGAAGTACACGTTGTCCAGGGTGTCGAACGAGTACTTCAGCTCGTAGAAACCTTCGTTGAAACTGACCTTGGGCAGGTCCTGGTCGCCGATGCGCACCTCGGCCTCGCCCCAGGCCTTGCCCACGCCCAGGCGCACTTCACCGTTGGTACCGATCTGCCGCCCCACGTTAAGGCCAAAACCGTAACGCTCCAGGCGGTACTCGGCCACCGGGTCGTTGTCCAGGGTGGCCTCGATGTTCTGCGAGCTGAAGTCCAGGTACGGTGCGATGAAATAGCGCGAGCCCACGTCCAGCGGCTGGTAGAACTCGCTGTACAACTCCTGCTGGTCGCCGATCTGGCCACGGGTCAGCCATTCGGCGCCGAGGCTGTTGATGCCGTTTACCCGGTAGCTGGCGCCCAGATTGAAGGCGCTGTCGCCGCGCAGGTCGTCCGACAGGTTCAGGCCCAGGCGCAGGTAGTCGGTGCCACCGCGTCGGCCGCGGGCGTTGATCACCAGGGTGTTGTCGTCGCCCTTGTGCACCACGCGGTACTGCACCCGGTCGAAGTAGTCCAGGCCGTACAGCGTGCCCATGTCGGTCTGCAGGCGACCTAGCTCCAGCGGCGCACCGATCGGCTGGCGGATGTACGAGCGGATGACCTCGTCGCTGACCTTGGAGTCGTTCTCGATCCTGATCGCGGTTATCGTCGGCGTGCGCTGGCGTGGCGAGCGGGCCACGGCCAGGCTGCTGTCACCTTCGGGCTGGCGCAGGGCGACAAGGCGCGGGTCGAGCAGGCGGGCGGCGCGGTAGCCGGCCTCGATCATTTCCCGGGCGCGGCCAAAATCGGTGACGCCGAAGGCGGTCAGCGGTGGCTGGATGAGGATGTCGTCTCGGTGCAGGCTGGCCAGTTGTTCTTCCGAGTTGCGCCGGGTCATCAGGGTGATCGACTGGTTGAGCACGTCGACTACCGTGGCCAGCTGCTTGCGGTCACGCAGCGGCGTACCGATGTCGACCACGATGGCCAGGTCCACACCCATTTCGCGGGCGACGTCTACCGGGATGTTGTCGACCATGCCGCCGTCCACCAGCAGCCGGCCGTCCAGCTCGACCGGGGCGAACACCGCCGGGATCGACATGCTGGCGCGGATCACCTGGGGCAGGTGGCCACGGCGAAACACCACCTTTTCGCCACTGGCGATGTCGGTGGCCACTGCGCGGAAGGGAATGGGCAGCTTGTCGAAGTCACGGGTGTCGGCGGTATGTGCCAGCTTGCTTTCCAGCAGCAGCGCCAGGTTCTGGCCCTGGATCACCCCCAGCGGCAAGCCCAGGCTGCCGTCGTCGCGAAAGCTGAGCTTCTGCTTGACGAGGAAGTCGCGGTCATCCTGCTTGCGCCGGAACGGCACATCCTTGCGCGGAGGGGCATCGGACAACGCCTGTTGCCAGTCGAGGGTGGTGGCGAGTTTTTCCAGCTCTTCGACACTGTAGCCTGAGGCATACAGGCCGCCGACCACCGCGCCCATGCTGGTGCCGGCGATGGCGTCGATGCGCACGCCCTGTTCCTCCAGGGCCTTGAGCACACCGATGTGGGCCAGGCCACGGGCCGCGCCCCCCGACAGCACCAGGCCAACCTTGGGCCTGGCCGGTTCGGCGGCGAATACCGTGAGGGAGGTGAGGGTGAGCAGGAAACAGAACAGCAAACGGCGCATCGTGAGTCTCAAACCGTGGGCTAAAGACCGCTAGTATAAGCGGCCCCTTACCTGGAGATGCCTCACCATGGCCGACAGCAAACCGGAAATCGTCATCACGTATTGCACCCAGTGCCAATGGCTGCTGAGGGCCGCCTGGCTGGCCCAGGAACTGCTCAGCACCTTTGCCGACGACCTCGGCCGAGTGGCCCTGGAGCCTGGCACCGGCGGTATCTTCCGCATCACCTGCAATGGCGTGCAGATCTGGGAGCGCAAAGCCGACGGTGGCTTCCCCGAAGCCAAGGTGCTGAAGCAGCGGGTGCGCGACCAGATCGACCCGCAGCGTGACCTGGGTCACAACGACCGCTGAGTCAGGCGCTTTCGGCCAGTGGCCGCTGCCTGGGCGGTTGTTCGGCGGCCAGGCGGCTGGAAAGCACGATGGCGAAGATGATAAGTGCACCGCCCAGCAGCATGCGCAGGGTGGGGGTTTCGGCGAACACCACCCAGGCCACGGCGATGCCGTAGACCGGTTCCATGCCGAACACCACGGCGGCGGTGCGCGCCTTGATCACCGACAGGCTGGCGACGAACAGGCTGTGCGCCACGCCGGTGCAGAAGATGCCGAGCAGGGCGATCCACAGCCAGTCCATGGTGGCTACGCCGGCCAGGTCCAGCACCGCGAACGGCAGCAGGCACAGGCCCACCACCAGGTTCTGCCACAGCGCCGCCTGCACTGCAGGCAGGCGGCCGGAGCCGGCGCGGTTGGTGAGTGACAGCAGGGAGAACAGCAGCCCCGACAGCAAGGACCAGAGCAGGCCACCGGTGGCTTCACTCGCCAGGTCGAATGCCGGCGTGACCAGTACCAGGCCGATGCTGACCAGCAGTACCAGCAAAGCCTCATTGCGGCGGATGCGTTCGCGGAACAGCAGGCCCTCGAGGATCACGGTAAAGGCCGGGAAGCTGGCGAAGCCGAGGGTGGCGATGGCCACGCCGGCAACCTTTACCGCGATGAAGAAGCTGACCCAGTGGCCGGCCAGCAGCACGCCACCGAGCAGCAGGCGGCGGGCGTCCTGGCCGCTCAGGCGTTGCCAGCCCGGGCCGGCCAGGCTGGCGAACAGGGCCAGGGCGAGCACGGCGAAGGCGGCGCGGCCGAAGACGATGATCACCGGGCTGGCGCTGGCGGCCAGTTTGCCGAAGACGCCGGTGAGGCCGAAGAACAGCGCGCCGATGTGCAGGGCGCCGAGGGCGGTGCGGTGGTTCATGGGTGGTCCTTGCTCAATATCTCTACTGGCTGTGCCGGCCTCTTCGCGGGTAAACCCGCTCCCACAGCTACTGCACCGCTTTCGAAGCCTGCGCAGTACCTGTGGGAGCGGGTTTACCCGCGAAAGGGCCGGCACAGGCCAAGTGTATAGGCTCAGGAGAATGCATTCTGTCGCAAGGCTAGTGTGGTTTGTCGCCAGACTCTCGCCGCAAAGCCAACGGCGTACACCCGAACGCCCGCAACATCGCCGCCGAAAACGCACTCTGCGAGCTGTACCCCACCTGCGCCGCAATCTCCCCCATCGGTAGCAAGGTCTGCATCACCAGCCGTCGCGCCTTGAGCAAGCGCCGCTGGCGAATGTAGTCCATCGGCGTCATCCCGCATTCCGCAGTAAAGCGCGCATGCAGGCGGGCGCTGGACAACCCGGCGATGCGCGCCAGGTCAGCCACTTGCAGCGGGTAGGCGGCATGCCGCTCGATATGCGCATCGAAGGCGGCATAGGGCAGGCGCTGGCTGGCTGTGACGCTGGCGGCCGCCGTGGGGTTGAGGCTGGCCAGCAGCAGCGCTGCCCCTTGCCGGGCAATCAGCGGGTCGTGCATGGGGCTGGCCGCCAGCCAGTCCACCAACTGTTGCTGGCGCTCATCCAGGCCGAGGGCGGCGGGGCGGTCGAGCAGGCGGCGGCTGGCATCTGCATGTTCGCCCAGTTGCTCGCGCAACCAATGGTCCCCTGGTACATCCAGCACCAGGCAATCGCTGCCGCCATCGCTGGCGCAGGTGTGATGGGCGCCCGCTGGTACCACGATCAACCCCTGTCGATCGATCCCGGCGCCATGCCCCTGCACCTCGAAGTCCAGGCGACCACGCAGGCCGAACACCAGTTGCGGGTGTTCGTGGCTGTGGGCGATCAGGCTGTCGCGGTAATGGCGCAGCGAGAGGATCGGGCCGGCGGTCATGGGGAGAGTCGTCCTCGCAGGGCAGAACCGCATTGTGCCTCAAACCCCGCAGTCCATCACTCGTAACGGTTTTGCCACCGCGCTGTCATCCGCGCCTGCCAGTCTCCAGCAAACTGCGCCGGAGCCTGCCCATGACCCATGCCGAACTGTCACGTCCCTCGCGCAAGCAACGCGTGCGTACCCTGTGGATTTCCGATGTGCACCTGGGCACCCGCGACTGTCAGGCCGAACACCTGTCGCAGTTCCTCAAGGGCTACCAGGCCGACCGTATCTACCTGGTGGGCGATATCATCGATGGCTGGAAGCTGCGCGGTGGTATCTACTGGCCTCAAGCCCACACAAACGTGATTCGCCGCCTGCTGACCATGAGCAAGCGTGGCACCGAAGTGATCTACGTCACCGGCAACCATGACGAATTCCTGCGCCGTTACTCCAGGCTGATCCTCGGCAACATCCAGCTGGTGGACGAGGCCGAGCACCTGACCGCCGATGGCCGCCGCCTGCTGGTGATCCATGGCGACCAGTTCGACGTGATTACCCGTTACCACCGCTGGCTTGCGTTCCTCGGTGACCGTGCCTACGAGTTCACTCTGGTGCTCAACCGCTGGCTCAACCACTGGCGTGCCCGCTATGGATACGGCTATTGGTCACTGTCGGCGTACCTGAAGCACAAGGTCAAAGGTGCGGTGAACTTCATCAGCGACTTCGAGGATGCCATTGCCCACGAGTGCACCCGTCGCGGTTTTCATGGGGTGGTGTGCGGGCATATCCACCATGCCGAGATTCGCCAGGTAGGGGAGGTGGAGTACCTCAATTGCGGGGATTGGGTGGAGTCGTGCACGGCGTTGATCGAGCATTGGGATGGCACGATCGAGCTTTATCGGCTGGCGGAAGCACAGGCGCGAGAGGTGAAGGCAGCAGCGGCGGTGCGCGAACCGGCTTAGGGCTTGATAGCCCAGGGGCTGCAAAGCAGCCCCAAAAGATCTACAGGCTGATCTTGCCCAGCAGGATATCCCTGAACATCACGAAATCCCCGATCAGGCTGTACAGCGGATGGGTAAAGGTCGCAGGTCGGTTCCTTTCGAAAAAGAAATGCCCGACCCAGGCAAAGCCGTAGCCGAACACCGGCAAGGCCAGCAGCAGCAACCATTTGCCACTGCCGATGGTGTAGGCCAGCAGGGCAATCACCAGGCTGGTGCCGACGAAGTGCAGGCGGCGGCAGGTGGGGTTGCTGTGTTCCCCCAGGTAGTAAGGATAGAACTCGGCAAAACTGCGAAACTGCGCTGTGCGGTTCATGGCTGTGCTCCGGGATTAACACTTCTGGACAAGATGCACGGCGTGGAGCCTGATTCGAGTCTAGAGTGACTGGCGAAGCCTATCAGTGACAATAGGCGCCAATTGAATATCCTTGGGGTTCACCGCAGGAGCGGTCAGCATAAGAAGCCTGTCATGAGCGAAAGAACCACGTCAGCCAGCTGGGCATCAGGGATCGTGAAGGCACTCGAACTGGAAGGGCTGGACTGCCGGGCCATGTTCAAGCAGCTGGGGCTGGATTTCGCTGCCCTCGACGACCCCGACGCGCGCTTCCCCCAGGACTCCATGACCCGGCTGTGGCAACTGGCGGTGGAGCTGTCGGGCAACGAGGCCATAGGCCTTAACATGGCGCGGGTGGTGCGCCCGGCATCGTTCCATGTGGTGGGTTATGCGTTGATGTCCAGCCGCACCCTGGCCGAAGGCTTCGAGCGCCTGGTGCGTTACCAGCGCATCATTGCCGAAAGCTCCGACCTCAGCTTCGTCCTCGGCCCCGAGGGCTATTCGCTGATCCTGACCGTACACGGCGACCACCTGCCACCGACCCGGCACAGCGCCGAAGCATCGCTGGCCTGTGCGCTGGCGCTGTGCAGTTGGCTCAGCGGTCGGCCGGTGCAACCGCGCCGGGTGCTGGTGCAGGGGCCGCAGCCAAAGAATATCGAACCCTACAAGGTGGCGTTCCATGCGCCGTTGGTGTTCGGTGCGCCGCACGATGCGTTGGTGTTCGAGCGCGCCGACATGGAGGCACCGCTGCCCACCGCCAATGAAGCCATGGCGATACTGCATGACCGTTTTGCCGGCGAATACCTGGCGCGTTTCTCGGAAAGCAGGGTCACCCACCGGGTGCGCCAGGTATTGTGCCGCATCCTGCCGCAGGGCGAGCCCAAGCGCGAAACCCTGGCCCAGGCCCTGCACCTGTCGCAGCGCACCTTGCAGCGGCGGCTGCAGGAGGAGGGTACCAGCTTCCAGACCCTGCTTGACGACACCCGCCGCGAACTGGCCGAACAGTACCTGGCGCAGCCGGGCATGACCCTGCTGGAAACCGCCTACCTGCTGGGTTTTGCCGACCCCAGCAATTTCTACCGTGCGTTTCGCCGCTGGTTCCATGTCACGCCCAGCGAGTACCGCGCCCGCCTGGGCGCCGAGCCCGAGGTGGTCAGTGGCGCCAGAACGCCGGCATGCACAACACTAGCACGGTGATGATTTCCAATCGGCCGAGCAACATGCCGCTGGCGAGAATCCACTTGGCAGCATCCGGCAGCGTGGCGTAGTTGCCCGATGGGCCGATCACTTCACCCAGGCCCGGCCCCACACCCGAAACCGTACCCGCAGCGCCGGTCAGGGCGGTCATCCAGTCCACGCCAAGCAAAGACAGCAGCAGCGCCATGACGCAGATGGTGATGGCGAAGAAGAACGAGAAGGTCAGGATCGAGCGCACGATTTCTTCGTCAAGGCGGTGGCCGTTGTACTTCTGCTTGATCACCGCGCGTGGGTGGATCAGCTGATTGAGGCTGGCCTTGAGCAGGATGTAGGCGACCTGGAAGCGGAAGATCTTGATGCCACCCGCCGTCGAGCCGGAGCAGCCGCCGACGAAGCCCAGGTAGAAGAACAGCATCAGCGAGAAGTTGCCCCACAGGCTGTAGTCACCCAGGGCGAAGCCGGTAGTGGTGACCACCGAGGTCACGTTCAGCGCCACGTGGCGCAGCGCGTCGAGCCAGTGCAGGTTGGTGGTGGCCCAGTACCAGGTGCCGAGCACCAGCCAGGTAACCACCAGCATGCCCAGCAAACCCTGCACCTGCTGGTCGCGGATCAGTGCCTTGCGGTTGCCGCGCAGGGTCGCCACGTAAAGGGTGAAGGGCAGGCTGCCGAGGATCATTACCACCACCGCGACCCAGTGCACGGCCGGGATATCCCACTTGGCCAGCGACTGGTCGGAGGTGGAAAACCCGCCAGTGGAAATCGCCGACATGGCGTGGTTGATCGCATCGAACGGGCTCATGCCGGCCCACCAGAAGCCCAGCGCGCCCAGGATCGAGAAGCCGACGTATACCCCCACGATCGACTTGGCGACCATGTGCGAGCGCGGCATGACCTTCTCCGAACGGTCGGACGATTCGGTCTGGAACAGGCGCATGCCACCGATGCGCAGCAGCGGCAGGATCGCTACCGCCATGCCGATGAAGCCGATGCCGCCGAGCCAGTGCAGCATCGACCGCCACATCAGGATGCCCGGTGACATGTTGTCCAGCCCGCTGAGCACCGTGGCGCCGGTGGCGGTGATGCCCGACATGCTTTCGAAGAAGGCGTCGGTGTAGCTGATGTGCTGGGTCAGCAGGAAAGGCAGGGCGGCGAACACGCACACCACCAGCCAGCTGCTGACGGTCAGCAGGTACATGTCGCGCGGGCGCAGGTGCACATGCTCGGGGCGACCCTGAAGCACCAGGGCCAGGCCGGCAATGAAGGTGATCAGGCTCGACCAGAGGAACGACGGCATGTCACGGGTGCGTTCGAAGATCACCAGGGTCGCCATGGGCACGGCCATGCTGACGGCGAGGGTAATCAGGAAGATGCCGATGATGAAACCAATGATCCTTAAGGTCGGCAACGCCATGTGATCTGCTCTGACTCGAAACGGAAGGGCGCCATTCTACCTATGGGTCTGGTGATGTAAACGCTAGAATGGCCGCACATTTACCTGCCAGGAGGGTAGCCGATGGAGGCTCTCGACGCATTGCTCAACCGTGTTTCCGTGCCACGCCTGACCGACCCGGCGCCCAATGCCGCCCAGCGCGAGGCGCTGTTCCAGGCCGCCCTGCGCGCCCCGGACCACGGCCAGCTGCGGCCGTGGCGCTTTCTCACCATCGAAGGCCAGGGCCGCGAGAAGCTGGGTGAGCTGTTCGCCGAAGCGCTGCAGCACAAGGGGGATGCCACCCAGGCAGCCCTGGACAAGGCCCGTGCCATGCCCCTGCGGGCGCCGTTGCTGATCGTGGTGATTGCCAGGCTGCAGGACCACTTCAAGGTGCCCAAGTCCGAGCAGCGGCTGGCGGCGGGCTGTGCCGCGCACGGCATCCTGATTGCGGCGCATGCGCAAGGTATCGGTGCGGTCTGGCGCACCGGGGACATGGCTTTCGATGCCCATGTGCACAAGGGCCTGGGGCTGGCCGCGAACGAGGAACTGATCGGTTACCTGTATGTGGGTACGCCGCTGACCGAGCCGCGCACCGCGCCGATTCTGGAAACTGCTGATTTCGTCAGTGCCTGGGGCGAGTAACGCAGCCTTGGGCTGATTGCAGTATCAAGGCATCCGGCCCTTTCGCGGGTAAACCCGCTCCCACAGGTGTGGCGCAAGTTTCAGGCCTTGCACGGTTACCTGTGGGAGCGGGTTTACCCGCGAAGAGGCCGGGAGCATTTACATCAAATCAACTGCCTGTCGCTTCAGTCACAGGCAACTCCAGCCGCGCCACGAAGCCCCCCTGTGGATGGTTCTCCAGTACCAGGCTGCCACCGTGTCGCTCCGCCGCCTTGCGTGCAATCGCCAGCCCCAGCCCATGCCCCGGCGCTTCCTGCCCCGGCGCACGGAAGAACGGTTCCCCCAATTGCGCAAGGTGCTCCGCCGCCGCCCCCGGCCCATGGTCACGCACGCTGATCAGGATACGGTCCTGCTCGCGCGCGGCGCTGACTTCGATCGGCTGGCCCTGCGGGTTGAAGCGCAGGGCATTGCGCAGCAGGTTGTCCACGGCACGCTCGATCAGCGTTGGCCAACCTTGCAAGGTCAACCCCGGCTGAGCCTCCAGGCGCACATCCTGCTCCGGTGCGCTGAGCTGGGCATCCTTGCGCACGCTGCCGAGCAGGGCGTTGAGGTCCACCGGCTCGGCATGGGCCTGTTCGGCATCGACCCGTGCCAGGGCGAGAATTTCGCTGATCAGGTCTTCCAGGCGGTCGCATTCGCGGGTCAGGCGTGGCCACAGCGCCTCACGCTGCTCAGGCTCGGCGCGCTCGGCCAAGGCCAGGGCGATACGCAGCCTGGCCAGCGGTGAGCGCAGTTCATGGGACACATCGCGCAGCAACTGGCGCTGGCTGCCGATGGTGCTTTGCAGCCGAGCGCCCATCTTGTTGAAGTCCTTGGCCAGCACGCCGAATTCGTCACGCCGCGCCGCCAGCTGCGCCAGGCTGTTCTGCTGGTAGGTGGTCTGGCCCAGGTCGTGCACGGCGCTGCGCAGGCGGCTGAGCGGGCGGGTGATGGACAGGGTCACCAGCAGGCTGAACAGGGTCAGCACCACTAGGGCAATGCCCAGCGCACTGAGCGGCCACAGCAGGCTTTCGCGGTGCCAGGCATCCAGCGCCGGGTGGGGGATGCGGTAGATCAGCAGGTACGTCTGGCCGGTGTCGGGGCTGGTGTATTCCTCGGTCAGCCGGCGCCACGGCAGGCGCCGCTGGTCATTGTGCTGGCGTGCCTCGAAGGCCGCCGCACGGCGCGGGAAGGTGCCGGGCACCACGGCTTCGCCACTGTCGTCGAGCACCTGCACGTCGATCTTGTAGCGGTCCTTGCGCCGTTCCAGGAAATGCTGTGCCGAAGCCAGGCCTTCCTGTTCGTAATGCTTGGCCCACTTGCTGGCCAGGGTATTCAGGCCCGGGTGGCGGCTGAGGATCCAGGCGTCCTGGTTGAGCATGTGGCCCAGCAGGATCGACAGGCCCGCAACCAGGGTGATGGCCAGCCAGAAACTGGCCAGGATGCGCCAGAACAGTGAACGCAAGTGCACCTCCTGCTAACAAGAAAAGCCCGGCTCGCACTGAGGCGGGCCGGGCATCGGGCGGACAGCTTACTGGGCCTTGTTGCCTTTTTCAGCTTTCCAGGCCTGGAACTCCTGCCACTCGGCTTTCTGTGCGGCGCGTTCCTTCTGCAGTTCGTCGAACTTCTTCTGCTGCTCAGGCTTGAGCAGGGCGCGGACCGCGCTGTCGGTCTTGTCGCGGTTGGCCTGCAGTTCGTCCTTCATCGCCTTCTGGTCGGCGGCCGGCAGTTTGGACAGGTAGCGCTCGGTGATGTCGCGGCGCTGTTTCATCTGCTCGCCCATCAGCTTGCCGATCTGCTGGCGCTGGTCACGGCTCAGGTCCAGCTGGTGGAAAGGCGCATCACCGCGATGATGTGGGCCATCGTGGCGCATGCCGCCTTCAGGCATGGCCATGGCCACGGTCGGCAGGGCGGCGGCGAACATCAGGGCGATAAGGGTCTTGCGCATGGTGTCTCTCCTTTCATGGGCCGGTGGTTACCGGATGAGCACAGTCTAGGGAGATCACCGTCAAGCGCGGTCAGTGGATGGTAAAGGCTCGGTAAAGATGTTCAGAGGCAGTAGTAATAGCCACGGCTGCGCAGGGCGACGATGCGTGGCCGGCCATCGGCGTGGGGGCCGATCTTCTTGCGCAGGTTGCTGACGTGCATGTCCAGGCTGCGGTCGTACAGGGTCAGCTTGCGGCCCAGGCTGATCTGCGCCAGTTCCTGCTTGTCCAGCGGCTCGCCGGGTTGGCGCAGCAGCGCTTCGAGAATGCGGCTTTCGGACAGGGTCAGGGTCATTTCACGGCCATCGATGCTGGCCACGCCACGGGCAGGGCTGTAGACCAGGTCGCCCAGCTCCACCTGGCTGGTGGTGGCGGTGGGGTGGCTGCGGCGCAGCACGGCACGCAGGCGAGCGGTGAGTTCACGCGGGTCGCAAGGTTTGGCCAGGTAGTCGTCGGCGCCCAGTTCCAGGCCAAGGATACGGTCCAGCGGCTCGCCGCGGGCCGAGAGCATCAGTACCGGCAGTTCGGCATGCTCGCTGCGTAACTGCTTGAGCAGTTCCAGGCCACTGCCGTCGGGCAGCATCACGTCCAGCACCACGGCCGCCGGGGCATGCGTGGCCAAGGCCTGGCGTGCGCTCTGGCCATCGTGACAGGCGCGCACGGTAAACCCTTCCTGGGACAGCCAGCTGCCGAGCAGCTCGCACAGCTCCTGGTCATCATCTATCAGTAACAGCTCGCTCATGACTCACTCAATTCAACCATTGACGGCGGCTATTCGGCCCGCCAGTGGCAAAGATACCGCAGACTGATGGCAACAGTATAACTGCCGGTACCGCGTGGGCTTCTTCGCGGGTAAACCCGCTCCTACAGGAGCAGTGCAAGCTCGAAGCCTGCGCCGTCTCTGTGGGAGCGGGTTTACCCGCGAAGAAGCCCACGCGGTCTCAGATCAAGGCAGCACTTGCTTGAACGGCTTGACCACCACCTTGTCGTACACGCCCGCGGCAATGTAGGGGTCGGCATCGGCCCAGGCTTGCGCCGCGGCGAGGGAGTCGAACTCGGCAACGATCAGGCTACCGCTGAAACCCGCTTCGCCCGGGTCGTTGCTGTCGATGGCCGGGTGTGGGCCGGCCAGTACCACGCGGCCCTCGGCCTTCAGCTGCTGCAGGCGTTCGATGTGCGCCGGGCGGGCAGCCAGGCGCTTTTCCAGGGAGTTTGCGACGTCGCTGGCGATGATGGCGTAGAGCATGTCAATCCTTGGGTTTGGAGGTAGAAGGGTCGTCGTGCAGGTGGCGCGACAGGTACACGCCCTGCGCTACCAGGAACATCACGGTCATGCCCAGGCTGCCGAACACCTTGAAGTCGACCCAGAAGTCCTGGAAGGTGAAGGCGACGAACAGGTTGGCCGCGCCACAGAACAGGAAGAAGCCGATCCAGGCCAGGTTCAGGCGGGTCCAGATGGCATCGGGCAGGTTCAGGGCGTGGCCCATGATGCGCTTGATCAGCACCCGGTCGCCGATGAAGTGGCTGCCGGCGAAGCCCAGGGCGAACAGCCAGTTCACCACCGGTGCCTTCCACTTGAGGAAGGTTTCGCTGTGGAAGGTCAGGGTCAGGCCGCCGAACACCAGGCAGGCCACCAGGGTGAGCCACTGGCCCTTTTCCAGCTTGCGCTGGCGCAGGAACAGCGCGCCGTAGACCACCAGCGAGCTGATGATCAGCATGGCCGTGGCGCTGTAGATGCCGCCGAATTCGAAGCTGTGGCCGGCGACTTCCATGGGGCGCGGGTCGAGCTTGTAGACGATGAAGAACAGCAGCAGCGGGATGAAATCGATGAATTGTTTCACAATGGCAGCCAGAATCGGGATGTGACGGCATAATAACAAACATCGATTCCAGCGAAAGCGCTCCTCCATGAATGTTGATCTGCACTGTCACAGCACGGCCTCCGACGGCGCCCTGTCGCCCTCGATACTGGTCGCCCGGGCCCATGAGCATGGGGTGCAAACGCTGGCACTGACCGACCATGACACCATCGAAGGCCTGCCCGAGGCGCGCCAGGCGTGCCGCGACAAGGGCATGCACTGGGTCAGCGGGGTGGAGCTGTCGTGCACCTGGGGTGGCGCGACCATCCATGTGCTGGGCTATGACTTCCCGCTCGACGCACCGCCCCTGCTGGCGGCGATCGAAGCGCTGCACCGTGGCCGCTGGCTACGCGCCGAAGAAATCGACAAACGGCTGGCGGCCAAGGGCATGCCCGGTACCCTCGACGGCGCTCGCGCCGTGCAGCACGAACTGGGCGATAGCGGCAACGCCCCGGCGCGCCCGCATTTTGCCGAGTACCTGGTGCGTGCCGGGCACGTCAAGGATCGCGGCGAGGCGTTTCGCAAATGGCTGGGCGCCGGCAAGCTGGGGGACGTCAAGCAGCACTGGCCGACCCTCGATGAAACCGTCGCCACTTTGCGCCAGTCCAATGCATGGGTGAGCCTGGCGCATCCCATGCACTACGATCTGACCCGCAGCAAGCGCAGAAGGCTGATTGCCGACTATATTCAGGCAGGCGGGCAGGCGCTTGAAGTGGTCAACGGGATGATGCCTGCCGAGCAGGTGGGCACCATGTCCATCCTCACCCGTGAGTTCGGCCTGCTGGCAAGCGCTGGCAGTGACTTCCACGGCCCCGGCACCTGGGGCGAGATCGGTGCCTACCGGCCTTTGCCCGAGGACCTGCCACCTCTGTGGCGCCGATTCAGCCATGAACAGCCTTTGGCGGTATGAACAGGACGACTACGTGAGCCAATTTTTCCAGATTCATCCGGAGAACCCGCAGCAGCGCCTGATCAAGCAGGCCGTCGAGATTATCCGCAAGGGCGGTGTGGTGGTGTACCCGACGGATTCGGCCTATGCACTGGGTTGCCAGATGGGTGACAAGGCGGCCATCGAACGGGTGCGGCGCCTGCGCGGGCTGGACAAGACCCACAACTTCACCCTGATGTGCTGCGACATGTCGCAGCTGGGGTTGTACGCCAAGGTCGACACCGGCACCTTCCGGCTGCTCAAGGCACATGTGCCGGGGCCTTACACGTTTATCCTCAACGGCACGCGCGAGGTGCCGCGCCTGCTGTTGCACGATAAACGGCGCACCATCGGGCTACGGGTGCCGGCCCATGCCATTACCCTGGCCCTGCTGGCCGAACTGGGCGAGCCGTTGATGAGTGTGAGCCTGATCTTGCCGGGCGACACCGAGCCAATGACCGACCCTTACGAGATCCGTGAGCGCCTGGAGCACCATGTCGACCTTGTGATCGACGGCGGTTTCGGTGACCTCAAGGCATCGACCATCATTGACCTGTCCGGTGATGAACCGGAACTGGTCCGTGAAGGCTGCGGCGACCCCACGCCGTTCCTGGTCAACGCGTGAGCCAGGTGGAAGCGCCCGAGGCGCCGGCCGAACAGGCCGAGGTGCCTCGCCAACTGCAATTGGCCCTGGTCTATGGCGAAGCCCTGACCGAGCTGCCGCTGGACCTGTACATCCCGCCGGACGCTCTGGAAGTCATCCTCGAAGCCTTCGAAGGCCCGCTGGACCTGTTGCTGTACCTGATCCGCAAGCAGAACATCGACATCCTCGACATCCCGGTGGCGGAAATCACCCGCCAGTACATGGGCTACGTGGAGCTGATGAAGAGCGTGCGCCTGGAGCTGGCCGCCGAATACCTGGTGATGGCTGCCATGCTCGCCGAGATCAAGTCGCGTATGTTGCTGCCGCGCTCGGCCGAGGTCGAGGAGGAGGAGGGTGACCCGCGCGCCGAACTGATTCGCCGGCTGCAGGAGTACGAGCGTTTCAAGGCCGCCGCCGAAGGTATCGATGAATTGCCACGGGTTGGCCGCGAGGTGGTGGTGCCGCGGCTGGAGGCGCCGCAGGCCAAGGTGCGCAAGCTGTTGCCCCAGGTCAGCCTGGAAGAGCTGCTGGTGTCGATGGCCGAGGTGATGCGCCGCAACGACCTGTTCGAAAGCCATCAGATCACCCGCGAGACCTTGTCCACCCGCGAACGCATGAGCCAGGTGCTGGAACGCCTGAAGGGCGGCGGTTTCGTGCCGTTCGTCGAGCTGTTCGCCGCGGAGGAGGGCAAGCTGGGCGTGGTGGTGACCTTCATGGCGATTCTCGAGCTGGTGAAGGAATCGCTGATCGAACTGGTGCAGAATGAACCCTTCGCCGCCATCCACGTGCGGCTTCGCCCGGCGCTTGTTGAAGACCCTGATGAACCTGAATGAACCCCGCGACCTGGCGTCGCTGATCGAAGCTTTCCTGCTGGCTTCGGGCAAGCCGCAATCCCTGGAGCGCCTGTACGAACTGTTCGAGGAAGCCGAGCGACCGGAGCCCAAGGTCTTCAGGCAGGCGCTGGAGCTGCTGGGCAAGTCGTGCAATGGCCGCGCCTTCGAGCTCAAGGAGGTGGCCAGCGGTTACCGCCTGCAGATTCGCGAGGACTTTGCGCCGTGGGTCGGGCGCCTGTGGGAAGAACGCCCGCAGCGCTACTCGCGCGCGCTGCTGGAAACCTTGGCCCTTATCGCCTACCGCCAGCCCATCACCCGTGGCGAAATCGAGGATGTGCGCGGCGTGGCGGTGAACAGCAACATCATCAAGACCCTGATGGAGCGCGAGTGGATCCGCGTGGTCGGCTACCGCGAAGTGCCCGGGCGGCCGGCGATGTTCGCCACCACCAAGGGGTTTCTCGACCATTTCAACCTCAAGAGCCTGGACGAGCTGCCGGCTTTGGCCGAGCTGCGGGAGATGGAGCCCGAGCCGCTGCTCGACCCGGATGATGCGCCAGTGCCGGCGCACCTGCAGGCATTGGCGGATGCCAGCCTTGGGGAAGAGCAAGAGGTTGCCGAGCCGAAGGAGGAGACCAGCTTCCGTAGCCTGCTGGTGGAGCTGGATGCCATGGAAGAGGGGCTGAAGACCGATTTCGATGATTTGCGCGAGGAAGAGCCTGAGGCTGCTGTTGAAGAAGAGGGCAAGGTGCAGCCTTGAATCTTCTGTTGTCTGTGCTGGCCCTTTCGCGGGTAAACCCGCTCCCACAGGGATATCACAGGCCCTGAGAGTGATGCGGTACCTGTGGGAGCGGGTTTACCCGCGAAGAGGCCGGTACTGCCAATACATAACCATTAGGCAGAAACCCCTCGCAAAGCCCACAAAACCCTCTACCCTCCAGTGCGTTCCCCCGCCGAACCGCGTATGATGCGCGGCCTTTTGGCGCGTTCGTCGCCAGAACCCTTATTTCATTCCTACACCGGGAGGTGCCCAGATGAGTGAGCAAGACCTGCAAGATACCGAGATCACCCCTCCATCCGGCGAAAAGCTGCAGAAAGTGCTGGCGCGCATTGGCGTTGGCTCGCGCCGTGACGTCGAGGCCTGGATCAGCCAGGGCCGCATCAAGGTCAACGGCGTCGAGGCCACCCTCGGCCAGCGCGTCGACCTGCACGACGCCATTGCCGTGGATGGCAAGCTGATCAAGCGCGAAGAGGCCGCCGAGGCCACCCGCCGGGTGATCATGTACAACAAGCCCGATGGCGAAATCTGCACCCGTGACGACCCGGAAGGCCGCCCGACCGTGTTCGACCGCCTGCCACGTCCGAAAGAAGGCCGCTGGATCAACATCGGCCGCCTCGACATCAACACCACCGGCCTGCTGCTGTTCACCACCGACGGTGAACTGGCCAACCGCCTGATGCACCCGTCCTACGAGATGGACCGTGAGTACGCGGTACGTGTGCGTGGTGAGGTCGACGACGAGATGATCGAGCGCCTGAAGGCCGGCGTGATGCTGGAAGATGGCCCTGCCAAGTTCACCGACATCCAGAAGGCACCCGGTGGCGAAGGCTTCAACCACTGGTACCACTGCGTGGTGATGGAAGGCCGTAACCGTGAAGTGCGTCGCCTGTGGGAGTCCCAGGGCATGGTGGTCAGCCGCCTGAAGCGCGTGCGTTTCGGCCCGGTGTTCCTCAACTCCGACCTGCCGATGGGCCGCTGGCGTGAAATGACCCAGGGCGAAATCGACATCCTCGCTGCTGAAGTGGGCCTGCAGCCGGTGGCGCTGCCAGCCATGAAGCTCAAGGCCAAGGACAAGATGGAGCGCCTGCAGCGCAAATCGACCCGCCCGCTGGGCCGTGGCGAGCGCGTGCGCAGCCTGCGCCCGGCCCACGAAGGTGCTGCTGCCGGCGAACGCCCGGCGCGCCAGGCGCGTGAAGAGGCCCCGCGCAAGACCGGCCGTGGCAGCACCGTGGCCGAACGCCCGAGCGAGATGCGCAAGCGTCCGGCCAAGCCTGAAGGTGACAAGCCGGCAGGCCGTGGCCGCGGCAAACCGCGTGGCTGATTGGCCTTTGCGTTGAATCAGAACCAGCCTTCGGGCTGGTTTTTTATGGCTGTGAGAATTTGGGGCGGCTGCGCAGCCCATCGCGACACAAGGCCGCTCCTATAGAAAACGCGTCACCTGTGGGAGCGGCCTTGTGTCGCGAAAGGGCCGCAAAGCGGACCCAAGATACTGAACAAAAAGAATTTTTCGGACGACTGGCAAGTTCCCGAACCACCTTGTAAAGAAAATTGTACGAATGTGGTCGATTTCAGCCCGGATTTCAGATTAGGTCGAATCGTGTAAACAAACCTTGCCGCCGGCTCACCGTCAAAACAGCCAGCCAAGCCCCGCCCACCCTTGCCCAAAGCCCCGCCCCACGGTGTTATAGCCGCCATTGCCGTGTGCAAAAGCCTGTCCACAGAGCCAGGCTGACAAAACAACAAATGGAGGCGCCATGTACGCCGATCACTTCGCCTTTCAAGGCCCACACCACAGGATCGCTGCGTTTTTTCCCGAGGAAACGATGCAACGCGTTGACGCCTGCGCGTTTGCAGGGGTATACAGTGCGCCGCGTTTTACCTGTGACTCCTTTGCGTACCGCGCACTCTTGATCACGCCTGGTTGACCCGCCCCGGCGGCACCTGAGGTCAGGAAACCCAAGGTAACCACCTTGCCCATTCCGCTGCGCCACGAGCGCGGTGGGTCCGATTCCGTCACAGATAAAAACAATGCAGGTGACTTCGTTCATGAGTGGACAAAACATGCATTCAGGCGAGCTCAAGCGCGGCCTGAAGAACCGCCATATCCAGTTGATCGCCCTCGGCGGTGCGATTGGTACCGGCCTGTTCCTCGGCTCGGCAGGCGTGATGAAATCCGCTGGTCCGTCGATGATCCTTGGCTACGCCATCTGCGGCTTCATCGCCTTCATGATCATGCGCCAGCTCGGCGAAATGATCGTCGAAGAGCCGGTGGCCGGCTCGTTCAGCCATTTCGCCCACACCTACTGGGGTGGTTTCGCCGGCTTCCTGTCGGGCTGGAACTGCTGGGTGCTGTACATCCTGGTGGGCATGTCGGAGCTTTCGGCGGTCGGCAAGTACGTCCACTACTGGTGGCCGGAGATCCCCACCTGGGTCACGGCGGCAGCGTTCTTCGTGCTGATCAACGCCATCAACCTGATGAACGTGAAGTTCTTCGGTGAGGCCGAATTCTGGTTTGCCATCATCAAGGTGGTGGCCATCGTCAGCATGATCGGCCTGGGTGCCTACCTGCTGACCAGCGGCAGCGGCGGCCCGGAAGCCACCGTGGCCAACCTGTGGTCGCACGGCGGCTTCTTCCCGAACGGTGTCAGCGGGCTGGTGATGGCCCTGGCCTTCATCATGTTCTCCTTCGGTGGCCTGGAAATGCTCGGCTTCACCGCAGCCGAGGCCGACAAGCCGAAGACCGTGATCCCCAAGGCAATCAACCAAGTCATCTACCGTATCCTGATCTTCTATGTCGGTGCCCTGGTGGTGCTGCTGTCGCTGACCCCATGGGACAACCTGGTAGCCAGTATCGATGCCTCCGGTGGCAGCTATGGCAGCAGCCCATTCGTGCAGGTGTTCTCGCTGCTGGGCAGTGACGTGGCCGCGCACTTGCTGAACTTCGTGGTCCTGACTGCAGCGCTGTCGGTGTACAACAGCGGCACCTACTGCAACGCCCGCATGCTGCTGGGCATGGCCGAACAAGGTGACGCTCCGGCGTCGCTGGCCAAGGTCGACAGCCGCGGTGTGCCGGTGCGCTCGATCCTGGCGTCGGCAGGCGTGACGCTGATCGCGGTGCTGCTCAACTACCTGATGCCGCAAAACGCCCTGGAACTGCTGATGTCGCTGGTGGTGGCCACCCTGGTGATCAACTGGGCGATGATCAGTTACTCGCACCTGAAGTTCCGCCAGCACCTGGACCGCACTGGCCAGAAGCCGCTGTTCAAAGCGCTGTGGTACCCCTATGGCAACTACATCTGCCTGGCGTTCGTGGTGCTGATCCTGGGCATCATGGCGATGATCCCGGGTATCCAGGTTTCCGTGTATGCGATCCCGGTGTGGCTGTTTGCCATGTTCGTGGTCTACATGGTCAAGCCGCGTCGCAAGGCGCAGGCGCTTGGGGCTGCTGGTAGCGTGGCCAAGTAAGGCGCTGCGGCGATAGAAAAACCCGAAGCCGGGTGACTGGCTTCGGGTTTTTTGTTGCCTGTGCCGGCCCCTTCGCGGGTAAACCCGCTCCCACAGGGACATCACCTGACCTGAAAGCAGCGCTATACCTGTGGGAGCGGGTTTACCCGCGAAGAGGCCGGCACAGGCAAAAATCAGATCTGCTCCAGCAACCAGCTGCGAAACGCCCGCAGCGACGGTAACGCCTCATTGCGCGGCGGGTAGATCAGGTAATAACTGCGCTGGCTGGCAAATGCCACCCCTGGGCTGTAGAGCTCACCCTTGGCCAGTTCTTCCTCCACCAGTATGCGCGGCACCAGGCCGATGCCGATCCCGGCCCGTACCGCCTGGATCAGGTGCGAGGTCAGCTCGAAGCTCGGCCCCAGGCGCATCGCCCGGTGCGCCAGGCCATGGTGCGAGAACCACTCGCCCCAGGCATGCGGGTTGTTGGCCACATTCAGCAGCACCTCTTCACTGATGCGTGCAGGGCTCCAACCTTGGCTCTCCGCACCAGCCTCAGGCGGCAATATCACCACCAGTTCCTCGGCATGCAGGCGATGGCAGATCAACCCCGGCAGATCGTGGCTGGCCACGCCGATGGCGGCATCGATCTCGCTGGTGTCGAAGTTGATGGCTTCGATGCGTGAATGTATGTGCACCAGCATGCCCGGGTGTGCGCTGTAGAAGGCATGCAACCGCGGCAGCAGCCATTTCGAACCGAAGGTGGGCAGGGTGGCCAGGCGCAAGGTGCCTACCCCCGACTGGTAGGCCAACGCCTGCAAGGTGGCGCTGCGGATGCGCCCCAGTGCCTCGCTGAGCTCGCGCTGGTACAGGCGGCCGACATCGGTCAGCTGCACCTGGCGCCCCTCGCGGCGGAACAGGGTCAGGCCCAGTTGCTGCTCCAGCGCCTGCACCTGGCGGCTGACCGCGCTCTGGGTCAGCGACAGCTCGGCGGCGGCTCGGGTGTAGCTTTCATGCCGGGCGGCAGCCTCGAAAGCCAGTAGCAGCGACATGGACGGGGTGAGATGGCGGTAATTCATTCATGAAAGTCATCAATAGCGGCAGGATTATCCGTTTGCCCCTGAAGCGAAACTACAGGAACATTGGCCTGCACGTCACCTCCGCATGTCATCACCCATGCCGGAACGACAGGAATCCCGTGAATTAGCCAATATCAAGAGGCCATCCTTCGATGATCGCCCAGCTGCCGACCGTTGCCCCGAGCGCCAACTACCCCGAATTCCTCGAAGCCCTGCGCAACAGCGGCTTCCGTGGCCAGATCAGTGCCGACTACGGCACCCGCACGGTGCTGGCCACCGACAACTCGATCTATCAGCGCTTGCCACAGGCGGCGGTGTTCCCGCTGGACGCCGACGATGTGGCGCGGGTCGCCACGCTGATGGCCGAGGAGCGTTTCCAGCAGGTCAAGCTGACCCCGCGCGGTGGTGGTACCGGCACCAACGGGCAGTCGCTGACCGACGGTATCGTCGTCGACCTGTCGCGGCACATGAACAAGATCCTCGAAATCAACGTCGAGGAACGCTGGGTGCGGGTGCAGGCCGGTACTGTCAAGGACCAGCTCAACGCTGCGCTCAAGCCGCACGGGCTGTTCTTCGCCCCCGAGCTGTCCACCTCCAACCGTGCCACTGTCGGCGGCATGATCAACACCGACGCCAGCGGCCAGGGCAGCTGCACCTATGGCAAGACCCGCGACCACGTACTGGAGCTGCACAGCGTGCTGCTCGGTGGCGAGCGCCTGCACAGCCTGCCGATCGACGATGCCGCGCTGGAACAGGCCTGCGCCGCGCCTGGGCGGGTCGGCGAGGTGTACCGCATGGCGCGGGAGATCCAGGAAACCCAGGCCGAGCTGATCGAAACCACCTTCCCCAAGCTAAACCGCTGCCTGACCGGTTACGACCTGGCGCACCTGCGCGACGAGCAGGGCCGTTTCAACCTCAACAGCGTGCTGTGCGGTGCCGAGGGCTCGTTGGGCTATGTGGTCGAAGCCAAGCTCAATGTGCTGCCGATCCCCAAGTACGCCGTGCTGGTCAACGTGCGCTACACGAGCTTCATGGATGCCCTGCGTGACGCCAACGCGCTGATGGCGCACAAGCCGCTGTCGATCGAGACCGTCGACTCCAAGGTGCTGATGCTGGCGATGAAGGACATCGTCTGGCACAGCGTCGCCGAGTACTTCCCGGCCGACTCCGAGCGCCCGACCCTGGGCATCAACCTGGTGGAGTTCTGTGGCGACGAGCCGGCCGAGGTCAATGCCAAGGTGCAAGCGTTCATCCAGCACCTGCAGAGCGACACCAGCGTCGAGCGCCTGGGCCATACCCTGGCCGAGGGTGCCGAGGCGGTGACCCGCGTCTACACCATGCGTAAACGTTCGGTGGGCCTGCTGGGCAACGTCGAGGGCGAAGTGCGCCCGCAACCGTTCGTGGAAGACACCGCGGTACCGCCGGAGCAACTGGCCGACTACATCGCCGACTTCCGTGCACTGCTCGATGGCTACGGCCTGGCCTACGGCATGTTCGGCCACGTCGATGCCGGCGTGCTGCACGTGCGCCCGGCGCTGGACATGAAGGACCCGGCCCAGGCCGCACTGGTCAAGCCGATTTCCGACGCCGTGGCGGCGCTGACCAAAAGCTATGGCGGCTTGCTGTGGGGCGAGCACGGCAAGGGCCTGCGTTCTGAATACGTGCCGGAGTACTTCGGCGAGCTGTACCCGGCGCTGCAGCGCCTGAAAGGCGCCTTCGACCCGCACAACCAGCTCAACCCGGGCAAGATCTGCACCCCGTTGGGCAGTGCCGAAGGCCTGACCCCGGTCGATGGCGTAACCCTGCGCGGTGACCTCGACCGCACCATCGACGAACGGGTGTGGCAGGACTTCCCTAGCGCCGTGCACTGCAACGGAAACGGCGCCTGCTACAACTACGACCCCAACGACGCCATGTGCCCGTCGTGGAAGGCCACCCGCGAGCGCCAGCACTCACCCAAGGGCCGTGCCTCGCTGATGCGCGAATGGCTGCGCCTGCAGGGCGAGGCCAACATCGACGTGCTGGCGGCGGCACGCAACAAGGTGTCGTGGCTCAAGGGTCTGCCGGCACGCCTGCGTAACAACCGTGCGCGCAGCCAGGGCCAGGAAGACTTCTCTCATGAGGTGTACGACGCCATGGCCGGCTGCCTGGCGTGCAAGTCGTGCGCCGGTCAGTGCCCGATCAAGGTCAACGTGCCGGACTTCCGCTCGCGCTTCCTCGAGCTGTACCACGGCCGCTACCAGCGCCCGCTGCGTGACTACCTGATCGGTTCGCTGGAGTTCACCATCCCGTACCTGGCTCACGCGCCCGGGCTGTACAACGCGGTGATGGGCTCGAAGTGGGTGAGCAAGCTGCTGGCCGACAAGGTCGGCATGGTCGACAGCCCGCTGATCAGCCGCTTCAACTTCCAGGCCACTCTGACCCGCTGCCGCGTCGGCGTGGCCAGCGTGCCGGCCCTGCGTGAACTGACCCCGGCCCAGCGCGAGCGCAGCATCGTGCTGGTGCAGGATGCCTTTACCCGTTACTTCGAGACACCGCTGCTGTCGGCCTTCATCGACCTGGCGCACCGCCTGGGCCACCGGGTGTTCCTGGCGCCGTATAGTGCCAACGGCAAGCCACTGCACGTTCAGGGCTTCCTCGGTGCGTTCGCCAAGGCGGCGATCCGCAATGCCACCCAGCTCAAGGCCCTGGCTGACTGCGGCGTGCCGCTGGTGGGCCTGGACCCGGCGATGACCCTGGTGTATCGCCAGGAGTACCAGAAAGTGCCGGGCCTGGATGGCTGCCCGCAGGTGCTGTTGCCGCAGGAGTGGTTGATGGACGTGCTGCCGGAGCAGGCACCGACTGCGCCGGGCACTTTCCGCCTGATGGCGCACTGCACCGAGAAGACCAACGTGCCGGCCAGCACCAAGCAGTGGGAGCAGGTGTTTGCCCGCCTTGGCCTGAAACTGGTGACCGAGGCGACTGGCTGCTGCGGTATGTCCGGTACCTATGGGCACGAGGCGCGCAACCAGGACACCTCGCGGACCATCTTCGAGCAGTCGTGGGCGACCAAGCTGGACAAGGAAGGCGAGCCGCTGGCGACCGGTTACTCGTGCCGCAGCCAGGTCAAGCGCATGACCGAGCGGCAGATGCGCCACCCGCTGGAAGTGGTGCTGCAGTACGCTCAGCGCTGACCTTCACGGCCCCGGGGGCTGCCTTGCAGCCCATCGCGACACAAGGCCGCTCCTACAAGAGACCGCGTTTTTCTTGTAGGAGCGGCCTTGTACTGCGAAAGGGGCGCAAAGCGCCCCCCTGTTTTTAAAGACCCCGCTGACGCCGCGCCTGCCGATACAGATACAGGCTCAACACCAGCCCGCAAGCCGCCGCCGCCGCCGCAAACAGAAACATCGAAGCAAACCCGAACCCCGCCGCCACCGCGCCCACCAGTGGCCCGGTCACCCCCAGCGACAAATCGATGAACAGCGAATAAGCCCCCACCGCCGCCCCGCGGTTGGCCGCTGACACCTGGTTCACCGCCTCCACCCCCAGTGCCGGGAACACCAGCGAGAAGCCGAACCCGCTCAGTGCGGCCCCCGCCAACGCCAGTTCGGCGCTAGGCGCCAGCCACAGCATCAGCAGCCCGAGTGTTTCCACCGACAGGCAGGCGATCGCCACCCGGAACCCGCCAAGCCGGTTGATCAGGTTGCCGAACAGCAGTCGCGCACTGATGAAGCTGGCGCCGAACAGGCTCAGGGTCAGTGCCGCATTGGCCCAGCCACGGCTGGCGTAATACAAGGTGATGAAGGTGGCGATGGTGCCAAAGCCGATCGAGCCCAGGGCAAGCCCCGAGCCGTGCGGGAACACCTTGCCCAGCACCCGCAGGAACGGCAGGCGCACGCCACTGACGATCGGTGCGGCCTGTTTGGGCCAGGCCAGCAGCAACCCGAGCGCACACAGCAGGATGATGCTCACGCCCATGCTCCACAGGCCCAGGCTCTTGACCATCAGCACGCCCAACGGAGCGCCGATGGCCAGCGCGCCATAGCTGGCGATGCCGTTCCAGGAAATGACCTTGGCCGTGTTTTCAGCACCTACGCGGCCAATGCCCCAGCCAATGGAACCGGAGCCCACCAGGCTTTCCGCACTGCCAAGTACCAGGCGGCCGACCAGCAGGCAGGCCAGGCTAAGCCAGGGGAGGTGGGTGAGGAAGGCGCAGGCCAGCATGAACACCCCGCTGAGCCCGCAGCCGGCCAGGCCATACATGACCGCCTTCTTGCTGCCGTGGTTGTCGATGATGCGGCTGGCGGTAGGCCGGCTGAGCAGGGTGGCCAGGTACTGCACGCTGATCACCAAGCCCGCGACCACGGCACTGAAGCCCAGGTCGTTGTGCACATAGCCGGGCAATACGGCCAGCGGGATGCCGATGTTCAGGTAGCCGATGAAGGTGAAGAGGACGATGGAGACGACTTGCAGTGTGACCGCAAGGGGGCGCGGTGAGTGGGGCATGAGGGCCTACGTGGGTTCTGGACGGTGTGAAAACGTGATGACGGGGGGTAGCCCGCAGGTCAGCCGTTTTCACACTGTCGGGGATGCGCGGTTATTCCTGGTCAGCGCTGGATTGATCGTCACCATCCTGCTCGACGGCAGCTGCCGGTTCGGCGTGAACGGTCACGGTTGGCTCTTCTGGGTTCAGGCTTGGGAAGGGAAGATTCGGGATTTCATGCATCTCGTCGTTCCTCGCAAGTGTGAGTGAAAAGTCTGCGCCAGGCGCGTTTGAAGCTTTGCAAAGCTGGGGCAGGATACACAAGTCTGGATGACAGTTTGGGTTTTTTTGGCGGTCGCTTGTCGGTTTTGCGGGCGAACAGCGGACATTTTTTCCATAAAAAATGGGGCCACCGGGCCCCATTTTCTCAGTGCTTACTTGCGGCCTTCAGCCGTCTCCGCCACCTTGTCGGTGCGTGCGCACATGATGAAGTCATTGCGGTGCAGGCCTTTGATCGAGTGGCTCCACCAGGTCACGGTGACCTTGCCCCACTCGGTCAGCAGGCCCGGGTGGTGGCCTTCGGCTTCGGCGATTTCGCCCACGGCATTGGTGAACGCCAGGGCGTGCTTGAAGTTCTTGAACAGGAACACGCGTTCCAGCTCCATGTGGCCGTCACGTACTTCGATGTTCCAGTCCGGGATTTCGCGAATCAGCTCGGCCAGCTCTTCGTCGGTGACCTTTGGTGCGTCGGCGCGGCAGGCTTCGCAATGGGCTTGGTTCAAGGCATTCATGTGGTGTTTTCCGGTTCGAGTTGTTATCGGCAAGGTCGCTCAGGCAGCGACCTTGGGTGGAAACTTCGGTGCGTGCAGGCCCAGCTGCATGGCTTTGTGAACCATGCCCATGATGTCTTCGTGGGCCAGGTCGAACAGACGCTTCATGTTCGGTAGCACGAAATACAGCGGCTGCAGGATGTCGATGCGGTACGGTGTGCGCATGGCCTCGATCGGGTCGAAGGCCTGGTGCTCGGGCTCGCCAGACAGACTGTAGACGGTCTCCTTTGGCGACGAGAGGATGCCGCCGCCATAGATCTTGCGGCCCTGCGCGGTTTCCATCAGGCCGAACTCGATGGTCATCCAGTACAGGCGCGCCAGGTAAACGCGTTGTTCCTTGGTCGCGGCCAGGCCGAGCTTGCCGTAGGTATGGGTGAATTCGGCGAACCAGGGGTTGGTCAGCAGCGGGCAGTGGCCGAAGATCTCGTGGAAGATATCGGGCTCTTGCAGGTAGTCCAGCTCTTCCGGGGTGCGGATGAAGGTGGCCACCGGGAAGCGCTTGCTGGCCAGCAGTTCGAAGAAGGTCTGGAAGGGGATCAGCGCCGGGACCCGGGCAACCTGCCAACCGGTGGTGGCGCCCAGCACCTTGTTGATCTCGCCCAGTTGCGGAATACGGTCATGGGGCAGCTTGAGCTGGTCGATGCCGTCCAGGTATTCCTGGCACGCGCGGCCTTCGATCACTTTCAGCTGACGGGTGATCAGGGTGTTCCATACCGCATGCTCTTGCTGCGGGTAATCGATAAAACCATGCGCATCGGGCTCGCGTGCCACGTATTGCGTCTGTTTCATGTGGCTCTCCTGGTGAGGGCTTTTCTTGTTATGTGCAGGACATGCCTAAGGAATATCCCTTCGCTGGCCACTTTGCACGGGGTAAGCCAGTGGGCGGGGCTGGCTTTGGGCGACGGTTTCGTAACGATAATTTTACAAAAAGGCGCAGGTGTCGGAAAATCCGAGGCATCTGGCTGAAGCTTCGGCTGTTTTTGTCAGCTTATCTTTACGACTTTTCCGCGCGGTGTTGAAAAACATTGGCGCTTCGAGAGCCCTCATGCGTATCAAAGTGCATTGCCAGAACCGTATTGGCATCCTGCGCGACATCCTCAACCTGCTGGTGGAGTACGGCATCAACGTGCTGCGCGGCGAGGTGGGCGGTGACCATGGCAACGCCATCTACCTGCATTGCCCGAACCTGATCAATCTGCAGTTCCAGGCGCTGCGGCCGAAGTTCGAGGCGATTGCCGGGGTATTCGGTGTCAAGCGCGTGGGGCTGATGCCCAGCGAGCGCCGGCACATGGAGCTGAATGCGCTGCTGGGGGCGCTGGACTTCCCGGTGCTGTCGATCGACATGGGCGGCAGCATCGTCGCCGCCAACCGTGCCGCTGCGCAGCTGCTGGGGGTGCGGGTGGACGAGGTGCCGGGCATGCCGCTGGCGCGCTATGTGGAGGACTTCGACCTGCCAGAGCTGGTGCGCGCCAACAAGTCGCGCATCAACGGCTTGCGCATCAAGGTCAAGGGCGATGTGTTCCTGGCCGATATCGCGCCGCTGCAGTCCGAGCACGACGACAGCGAGGCGCTGGCCGGCGCGGTGCTGACCCTGCACCGCGCCGACCGTATCGGTGAGCGCATCTATAACGTGCGCAAGCAGGAGCTGCGCGGTTTCGACAGTATCTTCCAGAGCTCGCGGGTGATGGCTGCAGTGGTACGCGAGGCGCGGCGCATGGCGCCGCTGGACGCACCATTGCTGATCGAGGGCGAGACCGGCACCGGCAAGGAGTTGCTGGCGCGTGCCTGCCACCTGGCAAGCCCGCGCGGCCAGTCGCCGTTGATGGCGCTCAACTGCGCCGGGTTGCCCGAGTCGATGGCCGAGACCGAGCTGTTCGGCTACGGCCCCGGGGCATTCGAAGGGGCGCGGGCCGAGGGCAAGCTGGGGCTGCTGGAGCTGACCGCCGGTGGCACTCTGTTTCTCGACGGGGTAGGGGAGATGAGCCCGCGCTTGCAGGTGAAGCTGCTGCGTTTTCTGCAAGATGGCTGCTTCCGCCGCGTAGGCAGCGATGAAGAGGTGTACCTGGATGTGCGAGTGATCTGCGCGACCCAGGTGGATTTGTCCGAATTGTGTGCCCGGGGCGAGTTTCGTCAGGACCTGTATCACCGGCTCAATGTGTTGTCGCTGCACATTCCACCATTGCGCGAATGCATGGATGGCCTGGAAGGGCTGGTACAGCACTTTCTCGACCAGGCCAGCCGGCAGATCGGCTGCGCCATGCCGCGCCTGGCGCCGGCGGCGATGGACAAACTTGGCCAATATCATTGGCCGGGTAATGTAAGGCAGTTGGAAAACGTGTTGTTCCAGGCGGTTTCGTTATGCGAAGGCGGCGTGGTCAAAAGTGAACATATACGTTTGCCGGATTACGGCGTGCGCCAACCGCTGGGTGAGTTTTCGCTGGACGGGGATCTTTCGCAGATTGTCGGGCGCTTTGAAAAAGCGGTGCTGGAAAGTTTGATGGGGGAATTCCCGAGTAGTCGGGCTTTAGGTAAAAGACTGGGTGTTTCGCATACTACTATTGCCAACAAGTTGAGGGATTATTCACTTGGCAAGTCTGCAGATTAATCCGCCTTTATAAAAGGCGGGACTGCTGCGCAGTCCTTTCGCGACACAAGGCCGCTCCTACAAAGGCCTGCGTACGCCTATCAATGTAGGAGCGGCCTTGTGTCGCGAAAGGGGCCCGCAGGGCCCCAAATTCACAAGGTATCAGCCGTTCGAGCAGCCGTTCCCCATCACGCGGTATTCGAGAATGTGCTTCTGGCCCTGGGAGTCCTCGTAGGTCATGCGGGCTGGCACGACTTCGCACACATTGGGCACTTCGCTCATGGAAATGACGCGGGCAATGTCCAGGTGCTGCGAGTAACTGTACTGTTCAACCGGAATCTGCTCGGCATCTTTGGCTTCGCCGGCCATCGCCGCGCCGCAAAGACTGCCAAGTACCAATACCAGTAAAGCTTTCATTTTCAATTTACCTGTCTAAGGTCGTGAGGGGGCACGCGGCGCTTATGGCGCCGCGAGTATTGCTAGTTTTAACTATCAGGTTTGGAGGGGGATTAACGCTTGCCTTCGTGGGGGCTGTTACCAGTTGTTAATCGCCTTGCCGTTGCTGGCGAGGTGAATTTTATGGCTGGGGCCAAGGCCGAAACAGTGGGTCTTTTGATAAAGTGTTTTGACAGAATCTGTAACAATCCTCTGGTAAACCGCGCCCGTAATTTCTCGCCTGGGCTGTAAGGTGCGTGCCAGAGCGCTTTGTCTGAACGGGCGTACCAAATTACTACCAACGTCGAATGGCTTTTGTCGCTCTGGTACAGTTACAAACGGTTCCATACAAAAACAACTATTACACCGAGGTAACACAGATGAGTGCGGCTCCACTGTATCCCGTTCGTCCCGAGGTTGCGGCCACCACCCTGACCGACGAGGCCACCTACAAGGCCATGTACCAGCAATCGGTGATCAACCCGGACGGCTTCTGGCGCGAGCAGGCCCAGCGCATCGACTGGATCAAGCCATTCACCAAGGTCAAGCAGACCTCCTTCGACGACCATCACGTCGATATCAAATGGTTCGCCGACGGCACTCTGAACGTTTCCTCCAACTGCCTGGACCGCCACCTCGAAGAGCGCGGTGACCAGTTGGCCATCATCTGGGAAGGCGACGACCCTTCCGAGCACCGCAACATCACCTATCGTGAACTGCACGAGCAGGTCTGCAAATTCGCCAACGCCCTGCGTGGCCAGGATGTGCACCGGGGTGACGTGGTCACCATCTACATGCCGATGATCCCCGAAGCCGTGGTCGCCATGCTGGCCTGTGCCCGTATCGGTGCGATTCACTCGGTGGTGTTCGGCGGCTTCTCGCCCGAAGCGCTGGCTGGCCGTATCATCGACTGCAAGTCCAAGGTCGTGATCACCGCAGACGAAGGCGTGCGCGGTGGCCGCCGTACCCCGCTCAAGGCCAACGTCGACCTGGCGCTGACCAATCCTGAAACCAACAGCGTGCAGAAGATCATCGTGTGCAAGCGCACCGGGGGCGACATTGCCTGGCACCAGCACCGCGACATCTGGTACGAAGACCTGATGAAAGTCGCCTCCAGCCATTGCGCGCCGAAAGAGATGGGTGCCGAGGAAGCGCTGTTCATCCTTTATACCTCCGGCTCCACCGGCAAGCCGAAGGGCGTGCTGCACACCACCGGCGGCTACCTGGTATACGCCGCGCTGACCCATGAGCGCGTGTTCGACTATCGCCCGGGCGAGGTGTACTGGTGCACCGCCGACGTGGGTTGGGTCACCGGCCACAGCTACATCGTCTACGGCCCGCTGGCCAACGGCGCCACTACCTTGCTGTTCGAAGGCGTGCCGAACTACCCCGACATCACCCGCGTGTCGAAGATCGTCGACAAGCACAAGGTCAACATCCTGTACACCGCACCAACCGCCATCCGCGCGATGATGGCCGAAGGGCAGGCTGCAGTCGAAGGTGCCGATGGCTCCAGCCTGCGCCTGCTGGGCTCGGTGGGTGAGCCGATCAACCCCGAAGCCTGGAACTGGTACTACAAGACCGTGGGCAAGGAGCGTTGCCCGATCGTCGACACCTGGTGGCAGACCGAGACCGGCGGCATCCTGATCAGCCCGCTGCCTGGCGCCACCGGCCTCAAGCCGGGCTCGGCAACGCGTCCGTTCTTCGGCGTGGTACCGGCGCTGGTGGATAACCTGGGCAACCTGATCGAGGGCGCTGCCGAGGGCAACCTGGTGATCCTCGATTCCTGGCCGGGCCAGTCGCGTTCGCTGTACGGCGACCACGACCGTTTCGTCGATACCTACTTCAAGACCTTCCGTGGCATGTACTTCACCGGCGACGGTGCGCGCCGCGACGAGGATGGCTACTACTGGATCACCGGTCGCGTGGATGACGTGCTGAACGTGTCCGGTCACCGCATGGGTACTGCCGAAATCGAAAGCGCCATGGTGGCGCATGCGAAAGTGGCCGAAGCTGCGGTGGTGGGTGTGCCGCACGACATCAAGGGGCAGGGCATCTATGTGTATGTCACCCTCAATGCCGGTATCGAGGCCAGCGAGCAGCTGCGCCTGGAGCTGAAGAACTGGGTGCGCAAGGAAATCGGCCCGATCGCCTCGCCGGATGTGATCCAGTGGGCGCCGGGGCTGCCGAAGACCCGGTCGGGCAAGATCATGCGCCGCATCCTGCGCAAGATTGCCACCGGTGAGTACGATGCTCTGGGTGATATCTCGACCCTGGCCGACCCGGGTGTGGTGCAGCACCTGATCGATACCCACAAGGCCATGAGCCTGGCTTCGGCCTGATAGCGAAGCTCGCAAACGCTGGAGGCGTTGCGCTATCTCTGTGGGAGCGGCTTTAGCCGCGAAGAACCCAGCGCGGTGGATGGCACCGGCGTTGCCGGTGTTCGCGGCTGAAGCCGCTCCCACAGGGTGAGGTATATGCCTGAGGGCTGTGTTGTATCAGTGAGGCCAGCCAACAAGAACCCCGCCCGGGCAACCGGCGGGGTTTTTGCTTTACTGTTACCCGACATTCATCGGTAACTGTTCTGTCACCGGCGTCGCACAATATCGGGGCGCCAGGAAACAAATCCGGCCTGTTTCGGTGCGTTTTCGCAGTGTTTTTTGCGACCCGGCACGCTGCACTTGCCGTAATACAAGGCTTTGCCAATAATAGGCCCGGGAATTGCTAGTACTATAGGTTCTATTTCTTGCGCTCTTGCATATTTTGCAATGGCTGTCAACATCGCCCGTTGCCGTTTCAAGCGCTTCTGTAAGTAGTTGTCGCTTTGAAGAAATATCGACTACCGGGCTGTCGTTAAAATGCCACTCACTCGCTCGTGGTCTGCGGCCTTGGTCGAACCCTGCGCGGCTCGCGTTGTACCCATTCGCATATCGGGCAGCCGTTACCTGCCTTGTATTGCCCCGTACCGATGGAGTTACCTGATGAAGAAGCTCGCACTGCTTGGCGCCCTGGCGCTGTCCGTGTTTTCCCTGGTGTCGCAGGCCGATGAAAAACCGCTGAAAATCGGCATCGAAGCCGCCTACCCACCCTTCGCCTTCAAGCAGCCAGACGGCAGCATTGCCGGTTTTGACTACGACATCGGCAACGCCCTGTGCGAAGAGATGAAGACCAAGTGCACCTGGGTCGAGCAGGAATTCGACGGCCTGATCCCGGCGCTGAAAGTGCGCAAGATCGACGCCATCCTGTCGTCCATGTCGATTACCGAAGACCGCAAGAAATCGGTCGACTTCACCAAGCGCTACTACCTGACCCCTGCGCGCCTGGTGATGAAGGAAGGTACCGCCGTCAGCGACAGCCTGGATGAGCTCAAGGGCAAGAAGATTGGTGTGCAGCGCGGCTCGATCCACGACCGCTTCGCCAAGGAAGTACTGGGCGCCAAAGGTGCCACCGTGGTTCCTTACGGCACCCAGAACGAAATCTACCTGGACGTGGCAGCTGGCCGCCTCGATGGCACCGTGGCCGACGCCACCCTGCTGGAAGACGGCTTCCTCAAGACCGACGCCGGCAAGGGCTTCGCCTTCGTAGGCCCGGCCTTCACCGACGCCAAGTACTTCGGCGACGGCATCGGTATTGCCGTGCGCAAGGGTGACAAGGCCAACGTTGACCGCATCAACGCGGCCATCGACGCCATTCGTGCCAACGGCAAGTACAAAGAAATCGAGAAGAAGTACTTCAACTTCGATATCTACGGTCCAGACTCGAACTAAGACGTCGGGTTTCACCTGTGCAATGGTGCAAACAGCAGAGGCTCTGAGGTTTGCACCATTTTTCATTCTCTAGGTCGAGGACCTCATCATGTTGAAAGGCTACGGGGCAGTCATCCTCGACGGGGCGTGGCTGACGCTTCAGCTCGCCCTGTCGTCGATGGCCCTGGCCATCGTGCTCGGCCTGATCGGTGTGGCACTGCGCTTGTCGCCGGTGCGCTGGCTGGCCTGGCTGGGCGATCTGTATTCCACGGTGATTCGTGGTATTCCGGACCTGGTCCTGATCCTGCTGATCTTCTACGGCGGGCAGGACATCATCAACCGGGTTGCGCCGCTGCTCGGTTATGAAGACTACATCGACCTGAATCCGCTGATCGCGGGTATCGGTACCCTGGGCTTCATCTTTGGTGCCTACCTGTCGGAAACCTTCCGCGGTGCGTTCCTCGGTATTCCCAAAGGCCAGGCCGAAGCCGGCGTGGCGTATGGCATGAGCAACCGCCAGGTGTTCTTCCGCATCCAGGTGCCGCAAATGATTCGCCTGGCGATTCCGGGCTTCACCAACAACTGGCTGGTGCTGACCAAGGCCACCGCGCTGATTTCGGTAGTGGGCCTGCAGGACATGATGTTCAAGGCCAAGCAGGCGGCCGATGCCACCCGTGAGCCTTTCACCTTCTTCCTGGCGGTGGCGGCCCTTTACCTGGTGCTGACCAGCATCTCGCTGCTGGCCCTGAAGTATCTCGAGCGCCGCTACTCGGTTGGCGTCAAGGTGGCTGAACTATGATCTTCGACTACAACGTCGTCTGGGAGGCACTGCCGATGTACTTTGGCGGCCTGCTGACCACCCTCAAGCTGCTGGCGATTTCGCTGTTCTTCGGGCTGCTGGCGGCCATTCCGCTGGGCCTGATGCGGGTGTCCAAGCAGCCAGCGGTCAATCTCGTGGCGTGGCTTTACACCTACGTGATCCGCGGCACGCCGATGCTGGTGCAGCTGTTCCTGATCTACTACGGCCTGGCGCAGTTCGAGGCGGTGCGCGAAAGCTTCCTGTGGCCGCTGCTGTCCAGCGCTACCTTCTGCGCTTGCCTGGCGTTCGGCATCAACACCAGTGCCTACACCGCCGAAATCATCGCTGGCAGCCTCAAGGCCACGCCGCATGGCGAGATCGAGGCGGCCAAGGCCATGGGCATGTCGCGCATGAAGATGTACCGGCGCATCCTGCTGCCGTCGGCCCTGCGCCGGGCGCTGCCGCAGTACAGCAACGAAGTGATCATGATGCTGCAGACCACCAGCCTGGCGTCGATCGTTACCCTGATCGACATCACTGGCGCTGCGCGCACGGTCAATGCCCAGTACTACCTGCCTTTCGAGGCCTATATCACGGCGGGCGTGTTCTACCTGTGCCTGACCTTCATCCTGGTGCGCCTGTTCAAGATGGCCGAACGCCGCTGGCTCGGCTACCTGGCGCCGCGCAAGCACTGACCGCTTTGTGAGAATCGACAGCATGTACAAACTCGAAGTCCAAGACCTGCACAAGCGCTACGGCAGCCATGAAGTGCTCAAGGGCGTGTCCCTGTCGGCCAAGGCAGGCGATGTCATCAGCATCATCGGCTCCAGCGGTTCGGGCAAGTCGACCTTCCTGCGCTGCATCAACCTGCTGGAGCAGCCGCACGCCGGGAAGATCCTGCTCAACAACGAAGAGTTGAAGCTGGTACCGGGCAAGGACGGCGCGCTCAAGGCAGCCGACCCGCGTCAGCTGCAGCGCATGCGCTCGCGCCTGTCGATGGTTTTCCAGCACTTCAACCTGTGGTCGCACATGACCGCGCTGGAAAACATCATCGAAGCGCCGGTGCATGTGCTGGGTGTGAATCGCAAGGAGGCCCTGGAAAAGGCCGAGCATTACCTGGCCAAGGTCGGAGTCGCCCACCGCAAGGATGCCTTCCCGGGGCACATGTCCGGTGGCGAGCAGCAACGCGTGGCAATTGCCCGGGCGCTGGCCATGGAGCCGGAGGTCATGCTGTTCGACGAGCCGACCTCGGCGCTGGACCCGGAACTGGTGGGCGATGTGCTCAAGGTGATGCAGTCGTTGGCCCAGGAAGGCCGCACCATGGTGGTGGTGACCCACGAAATGGGCTTTGCCCGTGAGGTTTCCAACCAGCTGGTGTTCCTGCACAAGGGCCTGGTGGAAGAAACCGGCTGCCCGCGCGAAGTGCTGGCCAACCCGCAGTCGGAGCGCCTGAAGCAGTTCCTCTCCGGCAGCCTGAAGTAAAAGCTGCATTTCTGCACCAGAATAGGGCATGCTGCGCGGCGAGCGCAGCCTGACCCGGCGCACAGACTCGAACGACCTCAGGTTTCGGACCGCACCTATGACCACCCAGCGAATCGGTTTTCTCATCTGGCCAAGCACCAAGCCCTTGACTCTGGCGCTGGCCGAGGAAGTGTTGCAGGTGGCGCAGCGGGTGCACCCGGAGGTGGTCTACGATCTGGTCTTCCTGCAGGCGGAGCCGGCGCAAGAGGGTAGCTGGCGCTTGCCGGGCGAGCCGTGGAACGGTCGCCTGGAGGGGTGTCACAAGCTGTTCCTGTTGGCTGATGAGCAGCCGCTGACGGTGGGGGCTGCGTTGTCGACGGCGCTCAAGCAGTTGGCGCGCAGTGGCTGCATGATTGGCGGCCTGTCGGCCGGGGTCTACCCTCTGGCGATGCTGGGCCTGCTCGACGGTTACCGGGCTGCGGTGCACTGGCGCTGGCAGGATGATTTTGCCGAGCGCTTCCCCAAGGTCATCGCCACCAGTCACCTGTTCGATTGGGACCGCGATCGCCTGACCGCTTGTGGCGGCATGGCCGTGACCGACCTGCTGCTGGCAGTGTTGGCCCGTGATCACGGGGCGGAGCTGGCCGGGGCGGTGTCGGAGGAACTGGTGGTCGAGCGCATTCGCGAGGGTGGCGAGCGCCAGCGTATTCCGCTGCAGAACCGCCTGGGCTCCAGCCACCCCAAGCTGACCCAGGCGGTGCTGCTGATGGAAGCCAACATCGAAGAGCCGCTGACCACCGACGAAATTGCCCAGCACGTGTGCGTGTCGCGCCGGCAGCTGGAGCGCATCTTCAAGCAGTACCTGAACCGCGTGCCGAGCCAGTATTACCTGGAGCTGCGGCTGAACAAGGCGCGGCAGATGCTGATGCAGACCAGCAAGTCGATCATCCAGATCGGGCTGTCCTGCGGCTTCTCCTCGGGGCCGCATTTTTCCAGTGCCTACCGCAACTTCTTTGGCGCAACGCCGCGGGAGGATCGCAACCAGCGGCGTAGCAGCAGCCCGTTCGAACTGAGCTCGGCGCCTGCCGAAAAAGGCTGATATTTCCTTACCCTGTACCGGCCCTTTCGCGGCTGAAGCCGCTCCCACAGAGGCCGCACAACGTTCGAATCTTGCACAGGTCCTGTGGGAGCGGGTTCACCCGCGAAGAGGCCGGTGCAGGCAGCGCCCTTTCTCCCGCAGGTCTGTGCGATGTTTGAAGCCTGTGCGGTCCAGGTGGGAGCGGGCGTGCCCGCGAATCGGCCGGTACAGGCAACCACGCTTCTATATGTGAACACCCGTTCACCCAGCCCCCTCTCTCCCGTACACTGCGCGATTGCGACAGTGTTTGTCGCATTGCCGAAAGCCTTGTCAAAACTGGGTTTTGCGCTGTAACAAGTTGTCGCTTGGCCGCAAGGACAGGCGCGGATCAGTCCTTACAATCCCCCCATCGCTCGCCACTTCCAGGCCAGCGTTCCTCTTCAGGAGACTCAGATGTCCGTTGAGCAAGCCCCGGTGCAACGTGCCGATTTCGACCAGGTCATGGTCCCCAACTATTCTCCGGCGGCCTTCATTCCTGTGCGAGGCGAGGGCTCCCGTGTCTGGGACCAGTCGGGTCGCGAATTGATCGATTTTGCCGGTGGCATCGCGGTCAACGCACTGGGCCACTGCCACCCGGCACTGGTCAAGGCCCTGACCGAGCAGGCCAATACCCTCTGGCACGTATCCAACGTGTTCACCAACGAGCCGGCCCTGCGCCTGGCCCACAAGCTGGTGGACGCCACCTTTGCCGACCGTGCGTTCTTCTGCAACTCCGGCGCTGAGTCCAACGAGGCCGCCTTCAAGCTGGCCCGTCGTGTTGCCCACGACCGCTTCGGCCCGGAAAAGCACGAAATCATCGCCACCGTGAACAGCTTCCACGGCCGTACCCTGTTCACCGTAAGCGTCGGTGGCCAGCCGAAGTACTCCGATGGTTTCGGCCCGAAGATCACCGGCATCAGCCATGTGCCGTACAACGACCTGGAAGCGCTGAAGGCACAGATTTCCGACAAGACCTGCGCCGTAGTGATCGAGCCGATCCAGGGCGAGAGCGGCGTGGTGCCGGCCGACAAGGCCTACCTGGAAGGTGCGCGCAAACTGTGTGACGAGCACAACGCCCTGCTGATCTTCGACGAAGTGCAGACCGGCGTTGGCCGTACCGGTTCGCTGTATGCCTACCAGCACTACGGCGTTACCCCGGACATCCTGACCAGCGCCAAGAGCCTGGGCGGCGGTTTCCCGATCGGTGCCATGCTGACCACCACCGAGCTGGCCAAGCACTTGGCTGTCGGCACCCACGGCACCACCTACGGCGGCAACCCGCTGGGCTGCGCCGTCGCCTGCGCGGTGCTGGACGTGGTCAACACCCCGGAAACCCTGGCCGGTATCAAGGCCAAGCATGAGCGCTTCAAGGTCCGCCTGGAGCAGATCGGCCAGAAGTACAACCTGTTCAGCCAGGTGCGTGGCGTTGGCCTGCTGCTGGGCTGCGTGCTGACCGAGGCCTGGAAAGGCAAGGCCAAGGACGTGCTCAACGCCGCCGAGAAAGAAGGCGTGATGGTGCTGCAGGCCGGCCCGGACGTGGTCCGTTTCGCGCCAAGCCTGGTAGTTGAAGACGCCGACATCGACGAAGGCCTGGACCGCTTCGAGCGCGCCGTGGCCACCCTGACCAAGGGCTGATCCGCCCGCGGCCCCTTTGCCGGCCACGGTGCAGGCTCAACCCGAGTCTGCACCGGGCCGGTGATACCCGATTCCAGTGCAGGTGCCAGTGCACCTGCCGTTTTTCCGTGCCGCCGTGAGCGGCCCGATTCCAAAGGAGTGACACCATGCTGGTGATGCGCCCCGCGCAAATGGCTGATCTGAACGAAGTGCAGCGCATGGCTGCAGACAGCCCCATTGGTGTCACCTCGCTACCGGACGACACCGCTCGCCTGGGCGACAAGATCGCCGCATCCGAGACTTCCTTCGCCGCCGAGGTCAGCTTCAACGGTGAAGAAAGCTACTTCTTCGTGCTCGAGGACAGTGAAACCGGCAAGCTGGCCGGTTGCTCGGCCATCGTCGCTTCGGCCGGCTACTCCGAGCCGTTCTACAGCTTTCGTAACGAGACCTTCGTGCACGCCTCGCGCGAGCTGAAGATCCACAACAAGATCCATGTGCTGTCGCTGTGCCATGACCTGACCGGCAACAGCTTGCTGACCAGCTTCTATGTGCTGCCGGAACTGGTGAACAGTGGCTGGGCCGAGCTCAATTCGCGTGGCCGCCTGCTGTTCATGGCCGCTCACCCGGAGCGTTTCGCCGACTCGGTGGTGACCGAGATCGTCGGCTACAGCGACGAGCAGGGCGAATCGCCGTTCTGGGATGCCATCGGCCGCAACTTCTTCGACCTCAACTACGCCGACGCCGAGCGCCTGTGCGGCCTGAAGAGCCGCACCTTCCTCGCCGAACTGATGCCGCACTACCCGATCTACGTGCCGCTGCTGCCTGACCTGGCTCAGGAAGCCATGGGCCAGGTGCACCCGCGGGCGCAGATTACCTTCGACATCCTCATGCGCGAAGGCTTCGAGACCGAGCACTACATCGACATCTTCGACGGTGGCCCGACCCTGCATGCGCGTACCTCGGGTATCCGCTCGATCGCCCAGAGCCGGGTTGTGCCGGTGAGGCTCGAGGAAGCCCCGGTCAAGGGCGGGCGCCCGTACCTGGTGTGCAACGGCCAGTTGCAGGACTACCGCGCGGTGCTGCTGGACCTGGACTGGGTGCCGGGCAAACCGGTCAGCCTGAGCCCGGCAGCCGCCGAGGCGCTGGGGGTGGGCGAGGGTGCCAGCGTGCGCCTGGTTGCGGTCTGAGGTCTGGCAACAGACGTTTCGGGATTGATGCGTTAGAAGAGTTTCGCGCCGGCCGCCGCCGCCGCAAAAGGAGATAGCATGATCGTTCGTCCTGTACGCAGCAGCGATTTGCCTGCGTTGATCGAATTGGCACGCAGCACCGGTACCACCGGGCTGACCACGCTGCCGGCCAACGAAGAGCGCCTGGGGCATCGCGTTGGCTGGGCGGAGAAGAGCTTCCGCGGCGAAGCCGAGCGTGGCGACACCGACTACCTGTTCGTGCTGGAAAACGACGAAGGCATGGTGGTGGGCATCAGTGCCATCGCCGGTGCCGTCGGCCTGCGCGAGCCCTGGTACAACTATCGGGTCGGCCTGACCGTCAGCGCCTCGCAGGAGCTGAAGATCTACCGCGAAATCCCCACCCTGTTCCTGGCCAACGACCTGACCGGCAACTCCGAGCTGTGCTCGCTGTTCCTGCGCAGCGACTACCGCTCCGGCCTCAACGGCCGCCTGCTGTCGCGGGCGCGCATGCTGTTCATCGCCGAGTTCCCCGAGCTGTTCGGCAAGAAGATCATCGCCGAAATGCGCGGCATGTCCGACGAGCAGGGCCGCTCGCCGTTCTGGGAAAGCCTGGGCCGGCACTTCTTCAAGATGGAGTTCAGCCAGGCCGACTATCTCACCGGCGTGGGCAACAAGTCGTTCATTGCCGAACTCATGCCGAAGTTCCCGCTGTACACCTGCTTCCTGTCCGAGGCGGCGCGCAACGTGATCGGCCGCGTGCACAAGGACACCGAGCCGGCGCTGGCCATGCTCAAGCAGGAAGGCTTCAACTACCAGGGCTACGTCGACATCTTCGACGCCGGCCCCGCCATCGAGTGCGACACCTCCAGGATCCGCGCCGTACGCGAGAGCCAGACCTTGGTGCTGGCGGTGGGCACGCCGGGCGATGACGCGACGCCTTACATCATCCACAACCGCAAGCGCGACGACTGCCGCATCACGGCCGCACCTGCGCGGCTGGCTGCCGGTACCCTGGTGGTCGACCCCTTGACCGCCAAGCGCCTGCGCATGGGCGCCGGCGACAACGTGCGCGCCGTGCCGCTGTCGGCAAGCCGGGAGGCCCAGTAAATGACCACGCATTACATCGCAGGCAATTGGCAGGTTGGCCAGGGCGAAACCCTGCAGTCGCTCAACCCGGTGACGCAAGCCGTCGTCTGGCAGGGGCAGGGCGCTGACGCCAGCCAGGTGGGTGCCGCCGTGCAGGCT
The DNA here is from genome assembly GCF_000814065.1 of Pseudomonas sp. C5pp. Taxonomy (NCBI): domain Bacteria; kingdom Pseudomonadati; phylum Pseudomonadota; class Gammaproteobacteria; order Pseudomonadales; family Pseudomonadaceae; genus Pseudomonas; species Pseudomonas sp. C5pp. Next base: position 101,246 of record NZ_JWLN01000003.1, read on the forward strand.
GCGCGTCAGGCCTTCCCGGCATGGGCGCAATTGAGCCTGGAGGCGCGTATCGATGTGCTGGAGAAGTTCGCCGCGCAACTGAAAGCGCATGCCGAAGCCATGGCCCAGTGCATCGGCGAGGAAACCGGCAAGCCCCTGTGGGAGTCGGCGACCGAAGTCACCAGCATGATCAACAAGGTCGCGATCTCGGTGCAGAGCTACCGCGAGCGCACCGGCGAAAAGAGCGGCCCGCTGGCCGATGCCACGGCCGTGCTGCGGCACAAGCCCCATGGCGTGGTGGCGGTGTTCGGCCCGTACAACTTCCCTGGTCACCTGCCCAACGGCCATATCGTGCCAGCGCTGCTGGCTGGCAACTGCGTGGTGTTCAAGCCCAGTGAGCTGACGCCCAAGGTGGCCGAACTGACCGTCAATTGCTGGATTGCCGCCGGGTTGCCGGCGGGTGTGCTCAACCTGGTGCAGGGCGCGCGCGAAACGGGTGTGGCACTGGCCGCCAACCCAGGTATCGATGGCTTGTTCTTCACTGGCTCCAGCCGCACCGGCAACCTGCTGCACCAGCAGTTCGCCGGCCGCCCGGACAAGATCCTGGCCCTGGAAATGGGCGGTAACAACCCGCTGGTGGTGGACGAGGTCAAGGACCTCGATGCGGCGGTGTACACCATTATCCAGTCGGCGTTCATTTCCGCCGGCCAGCGCTGCACCTGCGCCCGTCGTCTGCTGGTGCCGCAAGGCGCCTGGGGTGATGCGCTGATCGCGCGCCTGGTCGAGGTGAGCAGATCCATCACGGTCGGGGCGTTCGACCAGCAACCGGCGCCGTTCATGGGTTCGGTGATCTCGCTGCAGGCGGCGCGGGCGCTGATTGCGGCCCAGGCCGAACTGGTCGCCAAGGGGGCCGTGAAGCTGCTGGAAATGACCCAGCCGCAGGCCGATGCCGCACTGCTGACCCCAGGCATTGTCGATGTCACCGCTGTGGCCGAGCGCCCGGACGAAGAGTTCTTCGGTCCGCTGCTACAGGTGATCCGCTATGCCGACTTCGATGCCGCCATCGATGAGGCCAACAACACCCAGTACGGCCTGGCCGCCGGCTTGCTGTCCGACTCCCACGCCCGTTACCAGTACTTCTGGCTGCGCAGCCGCGCCGGCATCGTCAACTGGAACAAGCAACTGACCGGTGCCGCCAGCAGTGCGCCGTTCGGCGGCGTGGGCGCCAGTGGCAACCACCGCGCCAGCGCCTATTACGCAGCGGACTACTGCGCTTACCCCGTGGCTTCGCTGGAGACCGCCAGCCTTGCCTTGCCGGCAACCTTGACGCCGGGCGTCACCCTATAACAACAGGTCACGGAGCCTAGCCGATGAAATCCTACGAAGTGAATTTTGATGGCCTGGTGGGGCCTACCCACAACTATGGCGGCCTGTCCTACGGCAACGTGGCTTCGCAGAGCAACAGCCAGCAGGGTTCCAACCCGCGCGAAGCCGCGCGCCAGGGCCTGGCGAAGATGAAAGCGCTGGCCGACATGGGCTTCAAGCAGGGCGTGCTGGCGCCGCAGGAGCGCCCGGACGTGGCTGCACTGCGCCGCCTGGGCTTCAGCGGCAGCGATGCCGAAGTGATCCAGCGTGCCGCCAAGGAGGCCATGCCATTGCTGGTGGCCAGTTGCTCGGCTTCGAGCATGTGGGTGGCCAACGCCGCCACGGTCAGCCCCAGTGCCGACACTGCCGATGGCCGCGTGCATTTCACTGCTGCCAACCTCAACTGCAAGTACCACCGCAGCATCGAGCACCCGACCACCAGCCGCGTGCTGGGGGCCATGTTCAGCAACGACAAGCACTTTGCCCACCACGCGGCACTGCCTGCCGTGGCACAGTTCGGTGACGAGGGGGCGGCCAACCACACGCGCTTCTGCCGTACGTATGGCGAGGCCGGCGTGGAGTTCTTCGTCTACGGCCGCAGCGCCTTCGACAGCCGCTACCCGGCGCCGCAGAAGTACCCGGCCCGGCAGACCCTGGAAGCCTCCCAGGCCGTGGCCCGGCTGCATGGCCTGAGCGATGACGGCGTGGTCTACGCTCAACAGAACCCGTCGGTAATCGACCAGGGCGTGTTCCACAACGATGTGATTGCGGTGGGCAACGGCGAGGTGCTGTTCTACCACGAGGACGCCTTCCTCGAGACGGACGCGGTACTTGGCCAACTGCGAGCTAAACTGGCCAGCAAGGGTGGCAACTTCCAGGCCATCTGCGTGCCGCGGGCAGCGGTGACGGTGGAGGACGCGGTGCGTTCCTACCTGTTCAACAGCCAGCTGCTCAGCCGCGGCGACGGCTCCATGCTGCTGGTGGTGCCGGAAGAGTGCCGCAACAACGAGCGGGTCTGGGCCTATCTGGGCCAGTTGACCAGCCAGGGCGGCCCGGTGCGGGAGGTGAAAGTGTTCGACCTCAAGCAGAGCATGCAGAACGGCGGTGGGCCGGCTTGCCTGCGTTTGCGCGTGGCGTTGAAGGAAACGGAACTGGCAGCGGTCAACCAAGGCGTTATCATGACCGCCTCGCTGTACGACACCCTGTTGCAGTGGGTCGACAAGCATTACCGCGATCGCCTTGGCGAGGCGGACCTGGCCGACCCGCAATTGCTGGTGGAATGCCGTACGGCACTGGACGAATTGACCCAGATCCTGAAGTTGGGCTCGGTGTATCCGTTCCAACGCCAACCTTGAAGAGAGACTTTGCAATGACCGACGCCCTGCGCCTTATCCTGGAAGATGAAGACGGCACCCAGCTGGAAACTTCCTGCACCCGCTTTGCCGTGGTCTGGCAAGGCAAGGAAGTGTGGATTCAGCAGGATGGTCGTGGCCAGCTGCTGATCGGCGTGGATGTCGAGGAAGACGACACCGAGTACGCCAACCTGCTGCTGCGCCCGATGGCCACCAACCTGGTCAGCCTGCAGCTGGAAATGGAACCGGCGGAGGTCGGCGAAGACGACGATCACGTCCATGGCCCCGATTGCGGCCACCACCACTAAGGAAGTACCTATGCTCGCCCTTGGCAAATTGCTTGAGCTGACCCTCACCGATCACGAACCGGCCGAGAAGACCCAAGTGACACCCAAGGGCGCGCGTTTGCGCTGGCTGGGGGAGGGCGCGCTCGAAGTGCGCCCGGCCGAAAACGAGGATTGCGGGCTGGACCTGCTGCTGTCCGCCGGCATCCACGGCAACGAAACGGCGCCGATCGAGTTGCTCGAGCGGCTGTTGCATGGCGTGGCCAACGGCAAGATCAAACCCAAGGCCCGGGTGCTTTTCCTGTTTGGCAACCCCGCAGCGATCCGCAAGGGCGAGCGCTTCATCGAGCAGGACATCAACCGCCTGTTCAACGGCCGCCACGAGCTGTCCAGTGGCTTCGAGGCATTGCGTGCCGCCGAGCTGGAACAGTTCGCCCGGGTGTTCTTCAGCAAGGCGGGGCGCAGCCGCCTGCACTACGACTTGCATACCGCCATCCGCGGCTCGAAGATCGAGCAGTTCGCCTTGTACCCTTATAAAGAGGGGCGCAAGCATTCCCGTCGCGAGCTGGCACGCCTGGCGGCGGCGGGCATGGAGGCGGTGTTGTTGCAGAGCAAGTCTTCCATCACTTTCAGCGCCTTCACCTACGAGCAGTTGGAGGCCGAAGCCTTCACCCTGGAGTTGGGCAAGGCCCGCCCGTTCGGCCAGAACGAGGAGGTCAACCTCGACAAGCTGGAGGAGCGGCTGATCCGCATCATCGAAAACACCGAGCCCGAAGGCGAAGGCTCGCTGGATGGCCTGCAGCTGTTCAGCGTTTCCCGCGAGATCATCAAGCACAGCGACAGCTTCCACCTGCACCTGCCTGCAGACATCGAGAACTTCTCCGAGCTGAGCAAGGGCTACTTGCTGGCCGAGGACCTGGCCGAGACGCGTTGGGTGGTCGAGGAGGAGGGCGCGCGCATCATCTTCCCCAACCCCAAGGTCAAGAATGGCCTCAGGGCGGGGATTCTGATCGTTCCCGACTCCGGCCAGCGATTAGGCTGAGCTGGCCCCGATAGCCTGGGTTCACGGCTGTGTGCGCAGCTCCAGTTGCAACGCCTGACGCAGCCCGTTTTCAGTGAAGGCGGGTGGGTTGGTGTTCAGGGCGGTGCTGCCGCCGAATGTGAACCTGCAATCGGTGGGTAAGCCGATGCTCTGTAGCAGCAGGTTGTCCACCGGATAAGCACCGTTTTTGCCTTGAACCTCGGTCTGGCCCGGAAAGACGGTGCCTGACATCGAGTTCCAGCCTTGGCACAGGCAACGATACAGGTCGAGTAGTGGCAGTTGCGCTGCGGTCGACCAGCCTGGGTTGTATGCCAGGGTGCCGCCGCTGTAGCCCCAGCTACTCTGGTTTTCGTCGATGATGAAGTGGCCTTCGTCTTCATCTTCTTCGTGGTCGCTGGGTGTATAGGTCGTGAATTGGTGTCTGGCTGCTTCGATCACGCTGATCGGGGCTCCGGACTGCCCGGCCTTTTTATCCAGGGCCGCCAGTAGCGCCTGGCCGCAGGGTAGTTTGCGCAGCAGTTCCAGTGCATCCTCTGCCGCTTGCCTGAATTGGTCGCTACCCGTCACTTGCACGCCGATATTGCCCAGGGCCTGATGTTCGGCCATCACGGGTTGGGCCAGTCGTGCATCGTTTTCGGCATTGCGGTAGAGCTCGACCCCGGAGGACTCGCGGCCGAGCAAGCGGTGCCCCGTGACGTTGACAACCGCGTCGCCCTTGTCGATGAGTACCGGGCCGCTACCGACCACAACCTGATGCGTGCCGGTATGGGCGTCGATGTGGACGATACCTGCGCCGGTCTCGATCCTGTTGCCGGTCCCTATCATGTCGATCAGCACCGTCTTCTTCACCTCCGGGGCTATGACCACGTGGTGATTGCCATCGGTGAGGCGAATGGCAATGGCTTGGGCGGTATGCGCGGGGACCATGAATACCGCATCGTTGATGGTCACTTCCAGCAGGCATTCGCGAGGGGCGATACGTACGCGCTTTTGCTGTTCATTCGCGCGCAGCGCACGCGGGGCCACGTTGAAGACCAGCAGCTCGCTGTTCTGGGTGCCGCGGCGATAGCGCCGCCCCAATGGATAGGCGCGTTCGAGGGTGATTCGCACATTTTCGTCGGCCTGGATGTACTTGACCTCGGTCTGCTGCCGAGGGTTGTCTTCGTTATTGTCGAAGGCGGTTTGCGAGTGGCCGGGTTCTCGGGTGTCGATGTAGTAGATCGGTCTCGGGTTGGCCTGCATGATGCCGTGGGGTAGCGGATGCGGGTCCGAGTGGAGTTTGGATATGTTCAGCTCAGGCATGGAGTGCTCCGGCAGCGAGGGTAGGTCGGCAGGATCCCGTTCCACTGCGCGGGTCAGGTGTTGCTTATGTACCGCATGGGTGGGCCAGCAGGGCTGCTTTTCCGCCGTGGCCGTGCTAATGAACGGCTTTTCATCCGCCGATTGCTGTTCTGGTGTACAAACACACTGTATCTCCCGTTCAGGCTGGATATAATGGCGCCCTTTGCCGTCGTTTCGTCGATTCGACGTATTAGCCCAAACGGCCGCCGTTTCCGTGGAAGAACCTATGAAAAGCGCAGAAATCCGTGAAGCCTTCCTTCGCTTCTTCGAAGAGCAGGGACATACCCGAGTCGCCTCCAGTTCGCTGATCCCGAACAACGACCCGACCCTGCTGTTCACCAATGCCGGCATGAACCAGTTCAAGGACTGCTTCCTCGGTGCGGAGAAGCGTGCCTACACGCGTGCCGTCAGTAGCCAGAAGTGCGTCCGCGCAGGCGGCAAGCACAACGACCTGGAAAACGTCGGTTACACCGCGCGTCACCACACCTTCTTCGAAATGCTGGGCAACTTCAGCTTCGGTGACTACTTCAAGCGCGACGCGATCACTTTCGCCTGGACCTTCCTGACTTCGGAAAAATGGCTGAACCTGCCAAAGGAAAAGCTCTGGGTCACCGTCTACGCCACTGACGACGAAGCCTACGATATCTGGACCAAGGAAGTCGGCGTGCCGGCCGAGCGCATGGTGCGTATCGGCGACAACAAGGGCGCCCCGTACGCTTCCGACAACTTCTGGACCATGGGCGACACCGGCCCATGCGGCCCGTGCACCGAGATCTTCTACGACCACGGCCCGGACATCTGGGGCGGCCCACCCGGCTCGCCGGAAGAAGACGGCGATCGCTACATCGAGATCTGGAACAACGTCTTCATGCAGTTCAACCGTACCGCCGACGGCGTGCTGCACCCGCTGCCAGCGCCGTCGGTGGACACCGGCATGGGCCTGGAGCGCGTCAGCGCCGTGCTGCAGCACGTGCACTCGAACTACGAGATCGACCTGTTCCAGAACCTGCTGTCGGCCGCGGCCAAGGCCATCGGTTGCAGCAATGAGGGCCAGGCCTCGCTGAAAGTGGTCGCCGACCACATCCGTTCGTGCGGCTTCCTGATCGCCGACGGCGTGCTGCCGTCCAACGAAGGCCGTGGCTACGTGCTGCGCCGCATCATTCGCCGCGCCTGCCGCCACGGTAACAAGCTGGGCGCCAAAGGCAGCTTCTTCTACCAGATCGTTGCCGCGCTGGTCGCTGAAATGGGCGAGGCCTTCCCGGAACTGAACAGCCAGCAGGCGCACATCGAGCGCGTGCTCAAGGCTGAAGAAGAACAGTTCGCCAAGACCTTGGAACAGGGCCTGCGCATCCTCGAGCAGGACCTGGCCCAGCTCGAGGGCGACGTGGTGCCGGGCGACGTGGTGTTCAAGCTGTACGACACCTACGGCTTCCCGATGGACCTGACCGCCGACATCGCCCGTGAGCGCGAGCTGACCATCGACGAAGCCGGTTTCGAGCGCGAGATGGACGCCCAGCGTGAACGTGCCCGTTCCGCCAGCGCCTTCGGCATGGACTACAACAGCCTGGTCAAGGTCGACAGCGCCACCGAGTTCCTCGGCTACGAGGCCACCGAAGGCCAGGGCAAGATAATCGCCCTGTACAAGGACGGCCAGGCCGTCGACCAGCTGGGTGAAGGCGAGCAGGGCGTGGTCGTGCTCGACCGCACGCCGTTCTACGCCGAATCCGGTGGCCAGGTGGGCGACACCGGCTACCTGCAGGCTGGCGCTGCGCGCTTCGATGTGCGCGACACCACCAAGACCGGTGGTGCCTTCCTGCACCACGGCGTGGTTGCCAGCGGTGCGCTGGTGATCGGCTCCCCGGTGGAGGCCAAGGTCGATGCCGACGTGCAGCACGCCACCTCGCTGAACCACTCCGCCACCCACCTGCTGCACGAAGCGCTGCGCCAGGTACTGGGCGAACACGTACAGCAGAAAGGCTCGCTGGTCGACAGCCAGCGCCTGCGTTTCGACTTCAGCCACTTCGAGGCGGTGAAACCGGAGCAGATCAAGGCCCTGGAAGACATCGTCAACCGTGAAGTGCGCAAGAACACTGCGGTGGAAACCGAACTGACCGACATCGAAACCGCCAAGGCCAAGGGTGCCATGGCGTTGTTCGGCGAGAAGTACGGCGACACCGTGCGTGTGCTGAGCATGGGCGGCGATTTCTCGGTGGAGCTGTGCGGCGGTATCCACGCCAAGCGCACCGGTGACATCAGCCTGTTCAAGATCATCAGCGAAGGCGGCGTTGCTTCTGGCGTGCGCCGTATCGAAGCGGTCACCGGTGCGGCTGCGCTGGCCTACCTGAACGCTGCCGAAGAGCAGGTCAAGGAAGCCGCGCAACTGGTGAAGGGTAACCGCGACAACCTGATCGACAAGCTGTCGGCTGTGCTTGAGCGCAACCGCCAGCTGGAGAAGCAGCTGGAACAGCTGCAGGCCAAGGCCGCCAGCGCCGCCGGGGATGATCTCTCCAACGCGGCCGTTGAGGTCAAGGGCGCCAAGGTGCTCGCCGCCCGCCTGGATGGACAGGACGGCAAGGCACTGCTGGCGCTGGTCGATCAGCTGAAGAACAAGCTCGGCCACGCAGTGATCCTGCTGGGCAGCGAGCATGAGGGCAAGGTTGTGCTGGTGGCCGGCGTGACCAAGGACCTCTCCAGCCAACTCAAGGCTGGCGATCTGATGAAACAAGCCGCTGCGGCGGTGGGTGGCAAGGGCGGTGGTCGTCCGGACATGGCTCAGGGTGGCGGCGTCGACGTCGCCGCACTGGACCAGGCCCTGGCGCTGGCCGTGCCATTCGCAGAGCAGGGACTTTGAGATGAGGGGGCCGGCGGTCTAGTGGCCTGTACGGCTAATTCTTGCGCTCAAATTCGAGTGCCAGGGTTTGCCGCGCAAGGCGCCGCGACGAGTCGTAGCCGGGCTACGGCGAGGAGTGGCAACGCAGCGAGGCGAATCCTGGTGCCGAATTTGGGTGCAAGAATTAGCCACACAGGCCACTCCCATCCGGCCTCTTCATGTTGGATTGTTTTTTGGGGCCCTGTATGGGCTGAGGCACCATTGAAATGGCGTTGATCGTACAGAAATTTGGCGGCACCTCTGTCGGTTCCATCGAGCGGATCGAGCAGGTAGCCGATAAGGTCAAGAAACACCGTGAAGCGGGCGACGACCTGGTGGTTGTGCTGTCGGCAATGAGCGGTGAAACCAATCGCCTGATCGACCTGGCCAAGCAGATCACCGATCAGCCGGTTCCGCGTGAACTGGACGTGATCGTGTCGACCGGTGAGCAGGTCACCATTGCCTTGCTGACCATGGCCTTGATCAAGCGCGGTGTGCCAGCGGTGTCCTACACCGGCAACCAGGTGCGCATTCTCACCGACAGCGCACACAACAAGGCGCGCATCCTGCAGATCGACGACCAGAAGATTCGTGCCGACCTCAAGGAAGGCCGCGTGGTCGTGGTAGCAGGCTTCCAGGGCGTAGACGAGCACGGCAGCATCACCACGCTTGGCCGTGGTGGCTCCGACACCACGGGTGTGGCCCTGGCGGCTGCGCTGAAGGCTGACGAGTGCCAGATCTACACCGACGTCGATGGCGTCTACACCACCGACCCGCGTGTTGTGCCGCAGGCCCAGCGCCTGGAGAAGATCACCTTCGAAGAGATGCTGGAAATGGCCAGCCTCGGTTCCAAGGTGCTGCAGATCCGTTCGGTGGAATTCGCCGGCAAGTACAACGTTCCGCTGCGCGTGCTGCACAGCTTCAAGGAGGGTCCGGGTACCCTCATTACCATTGATGAAGAGGAATCCATGGAACAGCCGATCATTTCCGGTATCGCCTTCAACCGTGATGAAGCCAAGCTGACCATTCGCGGCGTGCCGGACACCCCGGGCGTGGCCTTCAAGATCCTCGGCCCGATCAGTGCCTCGAACATCGAGGTCGACATGATCGTGCAGAACGTTGCCCACGATAACACCACTGACTTCACCTTCACCGTGCACCGCAACGAGTACGAGAAGGCGCAGAGCGTGCTGGAAAACACTGCCCGCGAAATCGGTGCCCGTGAAGTGATCGGCGACACCAAGATCGCCAAGGTCTCGATCGTCGGCGTCGGCATGCGTTCGCACGCCGGTGTTGCCAGCCGCATGTTCGAAGCCCTGGCCAAGGAGAGCATCAACATCCAGATGATCTCCACCTCCGAGATCAAGGTTTCGGTCGTGATCGAAGAGAAGTACCTGGAGCTGGCCGTACGCGCGCTGCACACCGCGTTCGAGCTCGACGCCCCGGCACGACAGAGCGAGTAATACGCTGCCTGGAAGGGCGCGGCTTGCCGCGCCCTTCGCGTTTCTGCTCGCCACGCAGGCCCGTCCTGCCCTGTGTGGCGAGCAACCAGGCCCAGGTCGTCGTCCACGACTAGGCCGCGACACCCAAGACTGTTACCCCTGAATGTTTTGCGTAAGGAGAAAGCTATGTTGATTCTGACTCGTCGGTGCGCCGAGAGCCTGATCATTGGAGACGGCGAGATCACCGTGACGGTGCTCGGCGTAAAAGGCAACCAGGTGCGTATTGGCGTCAGCGCCCCGAAAGAAGTGGCTGTGCACCGCGAGGAAATCTACCTGCGGATCAAGAAAGAGAAGGACGAGGAGCCAAGCCTTTAATTTTTTTGAAGTTTTTTTCAAAAAAAGGGTTGCAAACGAGGAAGAGCCTGTTTAATATTCGCCTCGTGTTGCGGTGAGGTGGCCGAGTGGCCGAAGGCGCTCCCCTGCTAAGGGAGTATACCTCATAAGGGTATCGGGGGTTCGAATCCCCCCTTCACCGCCATTATTCGCTTAGGGCGCTGTAAACGGTAAGAACGCTAAGTAGTTGATTTTAAACGAAAAAGTTCTTGCAAAAATGTTTCAGCGACCTATAATGCGCGGCAAGACACGGACTCATAGCTCAGCTGGATAGAGTACTCGGCTACGAACCGAGCGGTCGGAGGTTCGAATCCTCCTGAGTCCGCCACTTTTGAAGTGGCTTTGCTTGCAAGGCTGCTTCAATCAACCAGTGGTAATCTGGTCTAAAACTACCATCGCGGACTCATAGCTCAGCTGGATAGAGTACTCGGCTACGAACCGAGCGGTCGCAGGTTCGAATCCTGCTGAGTCCGCCACTTTTTGAAGTGGCTCTGCTTGCAAAGGCACTTCAACCAACCAGTGGTAATCTGGTCTAAAAATACCACCACGGACTCATAGCTCAGCTGGATAGAGTACTCGGCTACGAACCGAGCGGTCGGAGGTTCGAATCCTCCTGAGTCCGCCACACCAAATCAAGAAGCCCGCTCAATTGAGCGGGCTTTTTGTTTTTCTGCGCCAATGAATTGTTGCTGATGTCGATCTACGCTCTTCTGTAATGATTGTGGTGTAGCTTGAGGCCGCCATGCGGCCCATCGCCGGCAAGCCAGCTCCCACAGGGACAACACAGTCCAGGGAGCAGCGCGATACCTGTGGGAGCTGGCTTGTCGGCGAAAGGGCTGCAAAGCAGCCCCGAATTCGATCAGGTATCGCATACACATCCAGGCACACAACAAATGTGCTTTAACCGCCAGACCCACCGTCGCACTGATAGCTTCGAGCGTTGTCCCAGCTTTATCACGCAAACGATTGTTCTGGCCAAAAATTTTAAGCGATCTGACAGCTTTAGCAGTGTATGATTGCGCCCGTCAGCCCCGCCGGGGCTTGTGGAAAACCACCATGGACTTACCCAGTAGTTACTCGCTAACAAGATTCATACAGAAAGATCTGACCGATTGATTCTCCCGGCGTGCTCCGCTGCTGGGAGTGGAGTTCGCCTATGACTGAAGTAGAAGTAAAAAAAGCGCAGGAAAGCCTGCAGGACCGCCTGGCCCAGGTGGTCGAACTGCTGCAGCGCCAGCGCGTGGTAGAAGACCTGACCCACCGTCAGGAAGGCGCCCACCACGACCTGGTGGAAAACCTGGTCCACCGCCAGAACCTCGTCGAGCTGCAGCGCAAACTCGACGACCTGCACCCCGCCGACATCGCCTACATCCTCGAAGCATTGCCCCTGGAAGACCGCCTGACGGTCTGGCAACTGGTGCGCTCGGATCGCGATGGCGACATCCTGCTGGAAGTGTCCGACGCCGTGCGGCAATCGCTGATCGCCGACATGGACGATCACGAGCTGCTCGCCGCCGCCAAGGAAATGGACGCCGACGAGCTGGCCGACCTGGCTCCAGAGCTGCCGCGTGACGTTGTTCACGAGCTGATGGAAACCCTCGATGCACAGCAACGCGAGCGCGTGCGTTCGGCGCTGAGCTACGACGAGGAGCAGGTTGGTGCGCTGATGGACTTCGAGATGGTCACCATCCGCGAAGACGTCAGCCTGGAAGTGGTGTTGCGCTACCTGCGCCGCCTGAAAGAGCTGCCGAACCACACCGACAAACTCTTCGTGGTCGACTATGACGGCATTCTCAAGGGCGTATTGCCGATCAAGCGCCTGCTGGTCAACGACCCGGAGAAGAAGGTGGCGGAGGTCATGGCGACCGATCCGGTCTCCTTCCACCCCGAGGAAGATGCCTATGATGCGGCGCAGGCCTTCGAGCGTTATGACTTGGTATCTGCGCCAGTTGTGGACAAGAACGAACGCCTGATCGGCCGCTTGACCATCGACGAGATGGTCGACCTGATTCGTGAAGAAAGCGAAAGCGAAGTGCTGAACATGGCCGGTTTGCGCGAGGAAGAAGACATCTTCGCCTCGGTCTGGCGTTCGCTGCGCAACCGCTGGGCCTGGTTGGCTATCAACCTGATTACCGCTTTCGTTGCCTCGCGAGTGATCGGCCTGTTCGAAGGTTCGATCGAGAAACTGGTGGCCCTGGCCGCACTGATGCCGATCGTGGCAGGCATTGGCGGCAACTCCGGTAACCAGACCATCACCATGATCGTGCGTGCCATGGCGCTGGACCAGGTGTCGCCGGGCAACACCAGCCGCCTGATGCGCAAGGAGCTGGCGGTATCGCTGCTCAACGGCCTGATCTGGGGCGGGGTGATCGGTGCGGTGGCGTTCTGGCTGTATGGCAGCTGGTCGTTGGGCCTGGTGATGACTGCGGCGATGACCTTGAACCTGCTGTTGGCGGCCTTGATGGGGGTGTTGATCCCGATGACCCTGACACGCCTGGGGCGCGACCCGGCGATGGGCTCCAGCGTGATGATTACCGCGGTGACCGACAGTGGTGGGTTCTTCATCTTCCTCGGGTTGGCCACGCTGTTCCTGCTGTAGCCCACGCTCCTACAAACAAACGGATCGCGTCTCTTGCAGGATCACCATTCACAAAAAAGCAGCTTACGCTGGCTTTTTTGTGTTCGGTTGCAAGCCTCAGGAGGCGTCGGCAGCCATTTCCACATCGTGAGCGATGAGGGCCACCAGCGCGTTCTGCTGGCGGTGCGACAGTTGGCGGAAGCGTTGCAGCAACTCGCGTTCATGCAGGGACAGTTCGGGGCTGTCCAGGCGCATGCTCAAATCGTCACCCAGCGCACCTTCCTGGATAAGGCTCTGTTCCAGGCGCGCGATGATTTCGGAGTTCATGCTGCGGTGATGGTTGCGCGCTACCTCGGCAATGCGCTCACGCATCCCGTCGGGCAGGCGGACGACGAACTTGTCAGCGGTGCGGCTCGAATAAATAGCCTGTTTCATTGGGCGCATATAAATTGACCGGATTTTGGTTCAGGGGAAGCGGTTCTCAAATTGGCCGCACGGGGTGGTAGTACGACCGTGGCGACGACGAAATGTTCAACCGTCTGTGAAAAATGGATGCTCATCTTGCCTCATGGTCGCCGTTTCCTTGGCGTCAATTCTGTGACAAATAGTGAGCCGGATAAAGGCTTTTTGCCAGTACCAATTATCAGAAATGAGTACTGGTTTGAAAAGTTTTACATGTACCGGCTTGCCCAATCGTCAGACTTTTGCCGTCAAAAACGGGTAAAACGCACCAAAAGCCCGGGAAAGTCCCTAGAATGTGCGGGTTTTCCTCCATAGAGCATAGTGGCTATGCAACATGACGCAAGCGACCGCCAATCAGGCACAGGCCGGTTGATATATCTGGTAGGACCGTCGGGTTCCGGGAAAGATTCCCTGATTGACGCTTCCCGTGAGCGGCTTTCAGCCGCCGGGGTGGAAATCGCTCGTCGCGTCATTACCCGTTCGGCTGAAGCCAAGGGCGAAGCCGCCCATGGCGTAACGGCCGAACAGTTCGAAGCAATGCGCGCACAGGGCGCGTTCGCCATGCATTGGCGCGCCAATGGCCTGGATTACGGCATTCCACTGCAGGTGGATCAGTGGCTGTCGGCGGGCAGGTCGGTGCTGGTGAATGGTTCGCGGGCTTATCTCGCCGAGGCGCGCCGGCGCTACCCGAACCTGTTGGCAGTGCTGGTGGAGGTCAGGCACGGAGTGCTCCGCGAGCGCCTGTTGGCCCGCGGCCGGGAAAGCGCAGAAGAAATCGAGCAGCGCCTGGCACGTAATGCACGCTTGCAGGCGCTGGCAGATCCGTCGCTGCATGTGCTGGACAACTCCACCACCCTGGAAACCGCAGTCGCGGCATTGTTCACGCTGCTGCATGATGAAGGTGTGCTGGCGCAGGTGTAGCATTGGCAGAAAAGGATTACGCGAAAAAGCCCGCTTGAGGCATGACAAACGCCAGCATGCTGGTTAACATGCTGGCCGTCCCGCTATGCAGCGTTCGCTGCCGGCACTTGCGTCTCAGTAGCTCAATTGGATAGAGCATCCCCCTCCTAAGGGGAAGGTTGCAGGTTCTTATCTGGGGTGGGGTATAGTCTCCTGTCCTAGCGGATAGTCCTACCGCTATTAGGTAGAGATCTGAGAGGGTGGGATGCCCATGGGGAGTGGAGGGAAGGTTAACTTTCCTAAGCCCTTGGTTTTGCGTAAGATACAGCGCTCGATGTCTCCTTAGTTTAACGGATAGAACAAGCCCCTCCTAAGGGCTAGATGCTGGTTCGATTCCAGCAGGGGACGCATTACCTTAAGCACTGAGCGTCCTGACTCATGCTTGTAGCTGATCATCGCTTGGTGCATCCAAGCACCATTCTGAATTCGCCGCGAGGCAGAGCATGAAAGCCACCCCAAGGTGGCTTTTTTGTTGATGGGCTTTCAACCAGGGCGCTCTACGCTGGCGGTGATCGGTGTGGAGCGCCCTATCCAGCAAGAAGCATGAAAGCTGCCCTGGGAAGCCCTAAGGCCCGTTTAAACAGCTGTCGTTTGCAGATGGGCGAAATTAGGCGTTACCAGAAGCTGATGTTTTTTGGCATGGCGATCTCGTTGGGTACTTCCCCATCACTAAAACCCACTAGGTAAAGCACCTGCCCCACAGGCTGCAGTTCTTGCTGAGGTAGAGACGTTTTCTGTAGGACTTGCCGAGTCGCATAACGGAGCGTGACGCCTTGATCGCCCAGGCGCGTCAGGAGATTCTGAAGTTCGTCAAAGACCTCTAGGAGTGACGTGCTTGTGTAGAGCTCCGCGCAGTCGCGGTACTCACGTACATAGTCCGTCAATTCTGCGAAAATCACGGCCTGCTCTTGGGAAAGCTCAAACGCCGGCTCGATGTAGTCGCCTACACTCTCGGCGGCAAGCTTCGCCAAAAACCTGCCAGACTCGATCTTCAGAGCTTTGCTCGTGATGTAGTCCTTCTCGAACTGCTCACGGGCGGCCTGAAGCTGTTCACCGGTGGGAATAGCCATCGGCTTGTTGAAAATGTCGATGTCTTGGATATCAAACGCACTGGCCAAGGAGCGTAGGGTGTTGAGGTTTGCTCCCGAACCAGCTTCCACCCGCTGGATCGTGCGCGGTGTGGTCTGGGCAAGCTCCGCCAGTGTTTCTTGAGACCATTGGCGGAGTTCTCGGAGATACCTGATTACCTGGCCCAGTTCGGCTTTGCTAAGGAGGCGCGTGTCGGTTGCGTCGAAAATGCCCATCTCGTGTGTCCTGCCCTGTGGCTGTCGTGGTAGCTCAAGCATGTAGGCGCCCAAGGCGTCGGGACACGACACGTACCCGACAGACACCTTATGTCCGCTTCTCTTTCGCCCTCCAGTCCTGGGTATAGAGGAGCTTGTCGCGGTGTAATTGCAACACCATCTTGGCGTTCAGGGTGTCCTGAGTTGTGCTATTGAATTTCTTGGCCTCATCAAAAGCCAGGAAAATTTGCTTATTTTTGAATGAGGCCAGGATGCGAATAATGTGCTCCGTGGCGGCAATTTCAATGTTCTTGTAAATCATCGAGTCATGGATTACGAACGGTAGTCGCGTGAGCGAAAGCATTGAAAGGTCAAATCCAACCAGACCAGCATACGACTTGCCTGTTCCAGTATCCATGCGCGAAGTGAAGCTATAAGAGTTGGCCTTTTTAAGATGTAGTCGTGATGGCTTGCGTTCAGGGCCGTATACCAGCTTGTTAAATTTCTCAAGCTTTTTATTTATTGCGCTCTCAATCTCAAGGAAGATTTTATTATAGATGGCTTCTAGACGAGTTTTAGTGGCTGCTTCACTACCCTCAATAGAGGCCTTCTGTTCAAAGAACTTATTTTCCTCTTTAGCTTTGTCGGTGACTTCTTTGAGTTCGAAAACTTTCGCAAATAGGTCTGTGGGAGTGCCTTTGGCCTTAAGTGTCAGCTTTATCTGCTGGTCAAGGTCGGTAATCGCTGTTGTGATCTCAGTTTCGTTCGCAATTAGTAACTCAAGCTCAGTTTTGAGCTCCTTGCTCACGAGCTTTCCTATTTTGGCGTGAAATTGCTCTACCATCTCAAGGCGCTCGAGATTGGCGTCTGGGAAAAACTCAGCAACGAGGGCTATATTCGCCGCGAGACGAGGTGTTATTCCGGAGATGTCTGTTTGGAGCTTTTCTCTTCTTGCAGAGACCAGATTTCTCTTGCTCACCATATTATTTTTTGTCTGCTGTATAGCTCTTAACTTATCGTCGAACAGGGCTTCGTATGCAGTGATGGCGCCTGCGAAGTTGTCCTTAATGTCACTAATGGCTTGCGCATTGGTTTCAATGAGTTTTTTGTTGGCTTTGTACTTGGTCATCGTGATCCGTGGAATAATTTCCGCAGTCATCGACTTGTTCATCAGGTTTCTTTTGTCTTGCAATGTCTGAAGTACGGCTCGCTCTACAGAAACATCACCAGTGCGTTCGAATAGGTCGACCAGCCTGGCTACACCGGCGCCGAGCTTTTCTTTTGGATTACCCGCCAGTGGGTGATCTGGATCCGCTTCCCCCTTGTTCCATATTCGAGCAAAAGGCCCAACGATGGATCGGAAGGAGCTCTCTAGTTCCGACAGGTCGTAGAGGCTCTTGAGCTTCTCCCTATAGGCCTCGACTGTTATCTCATCTAGCTTGACATGATTTGAGTCACAAATATCCACAAAGTCTGCTTGCTTCGTAGACCTTGTGACGAACAGGGGCACGCCACCAAATTCAAATGTGATTTCGTATGAGTGGTGCCCAAGGAACTCGATAGCTCCAGCGTCATCATCCAACAGGCTGTCGCCGCCCATTGCAAAGTCGATTACAAGAAGGGCTGATGATTTGCCAATTGAGTTCTTAGCTTCGTCATCTCCGAGGATAACGTTTAGTCCGGCGTGGAAGTCAATAGTGCTCTGATTGAATAGGTTGCACTTTATCTGTTTAAGCATATTCAATCACTCCAGATTCATCTTGGACGTCCAAGTATCCGAGAAAATATAAAATGTCCATTGCGGTGAGAAACTCGGATGCATCCAAGAAGTCGTCTTTTGTCCTTGATAATGCTTGGGTCACGGTCTCCCCTGGCGTTTTGTCAGCGAGTATCGCAAGCATTTTGAAAATCGTTGATTCTTCAAGTTTTGTAAATTTGCTAGGGACTAACATCGAATACCTCACAATTTTGCACGAAGAATGACGTCAAAACTCTTGAGGCATCGATTGACTTGCCTGTTCTAGTGCTCATCCACTCGGTGATGTATTTGAATACAAGATCTTTGTTATCTGGGTTTAATTTGCGCATCTCCCAGTAGTAACTATTGACCTGGTTTTGCAAAATCTTTACGGCAGATTGGTCTCGCATCTCTAACAGTCGCATTTCTTCACGAATGGCAACGAAATAATCAACTACATCGTTGCGAATGTTTCGCTTAAGAAAGTTACTGGCGCCTGTCTTCAGTTTGTCGCTGAGCTTCTTGGCATCAAGCTCGAGCTCAAGGCCTAACGTGTCTGTGACATCGATTTGCAAGCTGGTGATAATTTCCAGTATTTCCTTTACTTCTTCTTTTAGCGTGTGCTCGGAAATTGCCTTTCTTGCAGCTGCGTCTCTAATGAAACCATCCTTGATGGCCCGTATATGCTTGTACTCATCGATTTTGAAGTCTTTATCGAATTTTGTGTGGCAGCTAGGGCAAAGACATATCAAGTTTTCTAGGCCATTGATGTCTGCTGGTAACAGAAATCCAGTTAAAGCTCGTGCTTGAGCGGCTGTTGGATTGAGAGGGTAAATGTGTGCGAGTTCATATCCTTTTGAGGTCTTGGAGCCGACTTTCTTTATGAGGATTGGTTGTGTACACAGAGGGCAGGCACCTCCTGTCTCTCCATACAAGATGCTATGCTCTTCAGGGCTATACTTTACCCGTTCATTTGCCATATTTAGCCTTCAAACCTAGATTTTCTGCGCACCAGTGTTGCCTATCGTGGCTAATTGTTGAGTTGATGAGACAGAGAGCGAGAAGCCTCACTGAGGCTATGGTGAATTCCTGCTCAGGAAGTTGGGGTCTTATTGAAGCGCATGCAGGTGTAGGCATGGTCGCGTCCGACGAAAGCGGAGGGACGCTAACCTGATCTACCTGTTCTTGATTCCACATTCCCTGTGCCTGATTCCACTTTGTGTTCCGGAACATACCATTTTGCCATCATGTCCGGTATAGCCGAGACGTGAGCACGGATGGGTGGCTGAGCGTCAGGGAACGTGATAACTGATCAGGAGCTAACGTATGATCGTGGAAAATCGGCTACGAAAAGCATGGGAATGATACTCAAGCGGCTTTCACGAATTTGGAACAACATCAACCCCGACCGCCGCCCTGAGTGGGAAAAACGGCGTGAGCGTGAGTTCATCGAAGCGGTAAACAGCCTTAAGACGCTCAGGGTGACGCCGGAGGGCCGCATGTCCATCGACCCTGAAGAGATCCGTGAGCAAGTGCTGGAGGCGCGGGAGAGGTTGAAGCATTTCGTCCAGAAACCATAGGCCTATGCTTTCCCTCGGCACTGAGGTGCGCCAGGGCATGCCCTAGTTGACGTGCTTTGAGGGCTTATCTGCCTGGCTCTCGCTCCCAGAGCCGCCACACAGTGCTCCTTGAGTAACCCAGAGCCCGAGCCACCTCAGGTGGTGTGAGGCCATCCTTCTTCAGGGATTGCACAGCCTTCCACTTCTCCCTAGACGCTGTAACGCGAGGATGTTCAATCTCGCGGGGCAGTCGCTCCAACAGATCATCCGCTCTCCCCAATCCCTCTACCTCATCCAGTGCTTGCTGTAGCACTTGGCGTGTCGTCACTTGGCTTTCCGCTGCGATGACCATAGCGAATAGGCTGGTCGGGCTAACTTTCAATGCAGTGGCCAAATCAGTGAGGGTATCAATGGTAGCCGTCGTGGTTGCCGCTTCCACGGTATGGACGGTCTGCTGAAGAAGAGGGCCCGACAGATCCTGCTGGGATAGCCCTTGCCGGACTCGCAGTTGCTGCAGCACGGCGGCCAGAGAATGGCGTAGCGACATTTCTGTCTCCGCAAAAGGAGACGGTATGCCCCGTTTGCCTCGTTTCACTCAAACAGATATATTTGTTCGAGTGAAACAAATGGCGATCTGCTTCTACGTTCCCATTCGCATCACGTCGTCGTTTTGGATACCGAGGTTTTTGGTGACTGATAGCTCCGTAGAGCATGAGCTGCTCCAGGAAGGGCATGTCTCTTCCGCTGGGACGTCACTGTCCCAACCCGAAATTGAGGCACTGCTTGCCGAACGCTTTCCTCGCAGGCCCTATTGCTTGGTTGAGGACTGGCTCATCTTCCACGTTGATGAGCCGCAGGAGTCGCTGGACAGAGTCCGGTCTGTAGGCCTGCAGCCGATGTTCCTGTACTCCCATTGCGTCAACTACGACAGCGAGGGGCGATTCCCGCCAGGGGGATGGGTGCGCTCGACGCTGTGCAAGACCTATGACGGCGTTTGCATGTTCGAAACGCGCAACACCGTGTACGTTCTGGTTGGCCCTGGTCGTGAGCAGACCGCCTCGCTGAAGACAATTTTCGGCTTATGTTGACCCGCAGGTTCCGCCTGGCGGGCTTGCCCTGATGAGATTCACGATGTTCCGCATTAGCACGCAAGACCAAGCTGGCCCGGTAGGCATGTTTGGGGACGGTCTGGCTCATTTCCATGCCGTCACCCGATCTCTGGCCACTCACTGGTATCACGTCAGCCTCAAGCGCCGGCATGAGGATCGGTTCGTTGCCTACGAAGAGTTGCTCAACGATGAGATGCGCCTCGTCGAGCTGTTGGTAGCGCAAGACGAGAGCCTGGTGGTGCAGGAAGTCCAAGCCGTCACCCCATCCTGGATGAACAAGGATGGCTGCTGGAAGATGGAGAAGCTCACGTCGCTTTCGATGGGACACAACCAGGCTGGTGTGGCCATCTGTGTTCTGGAAGTAGAAGGTGGTGCTGTGTATGTCGATACGCATGAGCCTGATCTCGGTGCCGACTCCCTGAGCGACGTCAAAGAGCTGTACCGACGCGGTATGGCTCAGGCCAATGCTTCAGAGCCTCGGAGGGCTTAGGCATGTCAGAGGTCAACACGGTGAAGGTGGACTACCACATGAAGCGCTACTCGGACTTCGATCTGTTGCGTATTGCTCGAGCTATAGGCCAGGGGTATGAGGACGAAGTCACTGCGTTTCTGATGAATGTCCACATTCATCGGTTGAGCGCCGTTGGCGTCGTCTTCGGGCATGTGCGGCAAGGGCCTCATGGTCGTTTTGCCGATGGGCACCTGATCCAGACATCCGACATCGTGAATGTCAGGAAGGAAGGCAAGTTCTGGGTGATCACGACCATGAACTCCAAGTATGTCGTGGCTACCTTCCGCCGTGATGGTGGGCGCCGCAGCTTGAGGGATTTCTGCCGCTTGGTTGGAGACCGCTTCCCTAATACACAGCTGCACTGATTTAGATCGAGCCTGAGCATGCCGAGGTGTGCTCGAGGCCTTCCCCTGCCTGTCATTCAGGAATTGAGCAAGGAGCTGCAAGTGTTTATAAAGTTTGAATATCTGAAGTTTTCAGGGTGCCTACAGGACATACGAGTTTTTGAGAGCTTCTCAGATAATGTGCAAGTCATCATGAAAATCGACGACGTCCTCATTCCTAATTTTCGGATGCCTACTCGAATTTATGAGGAGTTGGAGAATGGTGGCCGGTATGACTTTTATGGCCTTGTGCAGAAGTCGAGGAATAAGCAAAAAAATACAGGATTTGTAATGGCTGTAAAGGCCGAAAACGGGAAAATCCTAGAGCAGCCTAGCTTGAAGTACACAAGCCAGGTAGGTATTTGGGTGAACGGTGCGGTAATCGCGGGCGTGGCGTTTCTGCTATCCTGGATTGGGTTGTTTTTTGCAATCGGCGCGTTTGATACAAGTGGTGGATCGTACAATGGCTTTGCCCAATTTGTATCCGATCTGACTGGCTATTCACTTACCATTGCTGGTTTGGTGTTCGCTGGTTTCGTTGGCGTAGGTATCAACTTGTTCCGTAAGGCAACTTCGCTTGAGACCTGGAAGTCGATTGCTCCGGACAAGTTAGTACAGCGATTCAGCAAAATGCATCGCTGATACTTGAGCGTGCCCCTGTGGGGGACGGCTGTCGTAAACCGTGCCCGGCTTGCCGGTCACGGCCCTACGGGCTTCCATCCTCACGCCTTCAGCCATCGTGGCTTGCGCGCTCCGCTTGCGGTTTGGTCGCAAACCCAATGTTTATGGGGCTTGTAACGTGGTTTTGGGAATGTAACATTGACGCTGTTACATTCCAGAAGGTGCGTTACAGCCTCGATTCTGAAGGATGGGCCGCTCCATGTAGTCACCTGGCTTGGGCGACCTGAATTGCTATGACTTTCCTCAGCCGATTCTGTAATCTTGCTAAATAATTAGCCTCCTGAGGAATACGTCCCGATGTCCCGTCTCGCTGAATTTCGTCGTCTAGAGCAAAAACTCGCTCAGCAACTGGCAGAGCTCGAAGCCATGAAGGGTGACTCGGCCATTAAGGCTGAGATGGAGTTCGAAGAGAAGCTGCGAGCTCTCCTCGGTGAATACGGCTACAGCTTGCGCGACGTGATCAGCATTCTTGATCCCAAAGCCTCTGCACGTACTCCGGCCCCAGCCGCCCAGGAAAAGAGCAGCCGTAAGCCCCGCGAGCTGAAGATCTATAAAAACCCGCACAGTGGTGAAGTGGTTCAGACCAAGGGTGGTAATCATGCAATTCTGAAGGCATGGAAAACCGAGCATGGCGCTGAAACCGTCGAGTCCTGGCGTCAGTAAACATTGCGTGACGCAATGAGTACACGATAGGTAGCCTCATCGTGTATGTGTCCGACACCAAAGCCTCTCTGAGGAAAAGACTCTTCAGCGACAAATCAAACCCCGTCGCGGGGAGTTGGAGACCCCGAGCTACACCATTAAAAAAACCGCCTGTTGGCGGTTTTTTTGTTTCCGTCTCGACCTGGCTGGGGCAATCCAAGAACGATCAAATGAACGGTGTCTTCGTGCTGGTCATTGGCTGGTCTAGCTTCCTTGAGTTGTACCGGTTTCTGATCCGCCCGGGCTAGCGGCCCCTAGCGGTGTCATCCACTCCCTCTGGCCGATCACGACAGGCGGTAGCTTGACACTCAAATCACGCGGGTCTAATCTACCTACCAGTAGATAGATAAACCGAGGAGGTACTACTCATGCAGTTCAAAGGTCGCAAGCTTCTGGTTGTAGGTGGTACGAGCGGTATCGGTCTTGAAACCGCACGCATGGTTGCGGAACAAGGCGGCTCAGTCGTGATCGTGGGTAACCGTGCCGAAAAGGCCGAAGCGGCCCGTAAAGAGCTAGCAGCCCTGGTAGGTGAGGGTAGGGTCGTTGCCTATTCGGCTGACCTCACCGACTTCGCCAGCGTGAAGGGGTTGATCGAGAAGCTGGCTGCCGAGCACAAGGATATTGACCTGATGGTCAACTCCGCCGGCATCTATTACCCCAAGGCCTTCGTTGAGCACTCGTTGGAGGACTACGACAACTTCCTCAACCTCAACCGCGCCATTTTCTTCCTGACCCGTCATGTGGCTGCGGAGTTGATCGCGCAGAAGAAGCCAGGCTCTATCGTTAACGTAACGGCTGCGGCTGCTCGGCAGGCTGTTGAAGGCGTACCCGCATCGGCTTACTCGATGGCCAAGATCGGCCTGGACACTCTCACTCGCCACGCGGGTGCAGAGTTGGCAGAGCATGGTATCCGCGTCAACTCGGTAAGCCCCGGTATCGTGGAAACGAAGATCTTCGAACGCTTCATCCCTGGTGATCAGCTGGATGGTGCCCTGAAGGATTTCAACAATTTCCACCCGCTGGGTCGCAATGGCACACCACGTGATGTGGCTGATTCAATCGTCTTCCTGCTGTCGGACAAGGCGTCTTGGGTAACCGGCGCAGTCTGGGATGTTGACGGCGGGGTCATGGCCGGTCGTAAGCAAGGCAAGTAACATAGCGTGCAGTGGCCGGAATCGCTTTTCTGGTCGAGCGATTTTGGCAGGAGATTTTATGGCACTGGCAACACGGGACGCGTTAATTCAAACCGCTGAAGGGCTGATGCGTACCAAAGGTTACGCGGCATTTAGCTATGCGGATCTTGCCGATGCGGTTGGTATTCGAAAGGCGAGCATCCACTACCACTTCCCAACCAAGGAAGACTTGGGGATTGCAATCGTCGAAGAGTACGTATCGCGGGTGGAGGCTGAGTTCGAACGCATCGAAATCAATCACCCCACTGCATTGGACAGGCTTCATGCGTTCTTTGTGTTGTTCCGTGCAAGCACCGAAGGTGGGCTGCTGCCTCTGTGTGGCGCATTGGCTGCAGAAATGGCGGCTTTGCCTGATGGGCTTCAACGACAAACGCGCCGTTTCTTTGACGTGCAATTGTCCTGGTTGACCAAGGTCATGGATCAAGGAATTACCTCGGGAGAGGTTAGCAAAGGTCGTGGCGCCAGAGAAAAGTCGTATTTGCTGCTGAGCATCCTTGAAGGCTCAAGCTTCATTAATTGGGCTACCAACGAAGATGATCACGTGAATAAGTCAGTCATTCGGATGGTTGCAGAGTATTGACCTCTGCTTGAGAACAGGGCCGAAACGGGTCACGTGTCGGCCTTTTTTTGAAATGTCTTACCTATCAACCAGTAGGGTGGTAACTATGTCTAGCATGCCAAATTGGGAACAAACCATCACCGACGTCAGCGCCCGCCTAAAGGAGTTCGGCGCACATTCGCCTGACACCCTACGGGGTGTGGCAATGCTCGGTAACGCCGGCAACAAAACCAATCACCTGGACGCGAAGACTCGCGAGCTGATCGCACTGGCGGTGGCGGTAACGACTCGCTGTGACGGCTGCATCGCGTTCCATGCAGCGGAAGCCAAGAAGCTTGGCATCACGACCGAGGAAGTGGCTGAGGCACTTGGAGTAGCAGTGAACCTGAATGCCGGCGCGGCGGTTGTTTACAGCACCCACGTGCTGGATGCCATGGATCGTAGCTGATAGCCCAGGCCGTTCTTTGTGACAGCAGAGGTGCAGAGGAAAGTTATGAAAAAGATCACGGTTGAAGTCTATTCCGACTTTGTCTGTCCCTGGTGCTGGATAGCAAAGAAGCGGTTGGAGCAGGCAATCGGCGCTCTTCCGAGCGACGTAGAGGTTGAAGTTGTACCCAGGGCCTACCGCTTGGCCAAAGGCATGCAGCCCATCGCATTCGAGAAGGCACTGGTGCTGAAGACAGGTAGCCAGGCTCGTGCACAGGTCTTCATGGAAGCTATTCAGGAAGTCGCCTCTCCTGAGGGCTTGGACTACCGCTTCGATGTGATGCGTTTCGGGGACACCAGTGCGGCGCATCAGTACGTGAAAGCCATTTCGAGTCCGACGCTACAGGCGAAATATGTAGAGCGACTCTACGCAGCTGGAACTACAGAGGGGCGCGACATTTTCGATGAGCGAACACTTAAAGATCTTGCAGCTGAAGTTGGTGCTGCTGACCTCTTTGGATTCGATTCTTCGGAAGCAGCGATTCTCAGCGATGAAGCAACCGTTAAGGGCCTTGGCACCGGCATCCCATTGTTCGTTGTCAATGGCAACCGCTATCTCTCAGGGGCCCAAGAGGTTGAGGTGTTCTCGAAGGTGCTGAAATCAGCTGTTGAGGATCTTTCGAACGATGGAGAGAGCGTGAGTGGAGCAAGTTGCTCGATTTCTGGTTGCGAGAGCTGACCAGGCCATCGCCTTCACCTGTTTTTTAATTCTGATTTTTTATCCACGATTTTGAGAGGAACTGAAAATGGACAAGCATCTCAACGGTATCGATGTCGCTGCTCTGCAAGCCTTTGCACAGGGCGTCGCTGAAGATCCAGCCAAGCGTCACGCACGCTTCAAAATCAACACCAAGTGGGAACATCAGACCCGCACCGTGGCGACCATTGACCGCTTCCACCTGAGCGGCACCGACTACCCACGAAACGTCCAGATCGCGGCTGATGAGCCACTGGAACTGCTGGGTACCAACTCTGCCCCCAACCCGCAAGAGCTACTCATCTCTGGCCTGAACGCCTGCCTCTCAGTTGGCTATGTGGTGAACGCGTCGGCCATGGGCATCACTATCCACAGTCTGGAAATCGAAACCAGTGGTGAGCTGGATCTGCGTGGCTTCCTGGGCCTGGACGAGAGCGTCAACCCAGGCTTCGACGAGATGAGCTACGTGGTGCGCATCCACACCGATGCACCTGCAGAAAAAGTGGAAGAGCTACACCGCATTGTCACCAAGACTTCCGTGAACCTCGCCAACTTCTCGAAGGCCATCCGCATGGTGCCCAAGCTGGAAGTTATCGCCAGCCAACCAGCCGCCTGATTCACGAAGTCGTTTGCAGAGGTAGATCATGAAAAAGCTGTTTACTCCTTACGACCTGGAAGGCCTCAAACTCGCCAACCGCGTTGTGATGGCCCCAATGACCCGTACCCGGACGGAAGACAATGTGCCGTCCGAGCTGACCGCGCTGTACTACGCGCAGCGGGCCTCGGCGGGCCTAATTATCACTGAAGGCCTGCCGATCTCTGACGAGGGGCGCGGTTACCTGTACACCCCCGGCATTTACACCGACGAGCAGACCCGCGCTTGGCGCGAGGTAACTGATGCCGTTCATGCTAAAGGCGGCAAGATATTCGCCCAGCTGTGGCATGTAGGCCGGATGTCTCACGAATCGCTGCAGCCTGGCAACGCAGCGCCTGTTTCGGCAAGTGCCGAGCCTGCTGTGGGTACTACGGTTTACGCCTGGACTGCCCCCGGTGTGGCTGGCCCGGTCGCACCGAGTGTCCCGCGTGCTTTAACTGTGGATGAGATCCACCGCGTGACCGAAGACTTCGTTGCCGCCGCACTGCGAGCGGTGGATGCGGGCTTCGATGGTGTGGAGCTCATGGCGGCTAACGCATTCCTGTTCGACCAGTTCCTGAGCAGCCAAATCAACACGCGTACCGATGAGTACGGCGGCTCGATTCAAAACCGACAGCGCTTCTTACTGGAAACGGTCGACGCGATTGCTGATGCCATTGGCAGCTTCCGTGTCGGTGTTCGTATCTCGCCGTTTGGGCGCCTGTATGACCTTCGCCCGTACCCGGAAGAGGAAGCAACCTGGAACAGTGTTGCTGCCGAATTGAACGAGCGCGAATTGGCCTTCGTCCATCTGAACTACCAGCCAACACTGGACGCGGTTCCATTCCCGGATGGTTTCTACAAGCAGTTCCGCTCGCTCTATAAGGGCACGGTCATTGGCGCGGGTGGCTTCACCGCTGAGCTGGCAGAAGCGGAGCTGCAGAACGGCAATCACGATCTGATCGCCTTCGGCACCTCCTACATCGCCAACCCCGATCTGGTGGAGCGGATGCAAAACGGCTGGCCGCTGGCCCCTAGCGATCATTCCACGTTTTACGGTGTGATCGGGGCAAAAGGCTACACGGACTACGCGCCTTACCAGGCTTAATCAGGCGTGTTGATCATCGTAATACTCAATAACTGAAGGAGTGCTGTTATGCCATTGGTAACTGTGAAAGGCATCGAAGGTGTTTTCTCTGCCGAGCAGAAGGCAGAGATCATCAGCAAGATCACCGACGCCATGGTCTCGGTTGAAGGCGAGAAAATGCGTGGTGTGACCTGGGTCATCTTCGAAGAGGTGAAGAGCGGTGACTGGGGCATCGGTGGTGAGCTCATTACCACTGACAAAGTCAGAGCTATGCAAAACGCCTAACAGCCTTCCGACGCTGCATCGCAGCATCAGTGCAATGTGCCCTGGCGTTTACTCGCTCCAGGGCATTTTGCGTTTCAAGGGCTGAATTACGATCAGGCCCTCGAGAGCTTTCGTAATGCCGGCTTCATGCCGTAGATGCCAAACAGCCAAGACTGAATTTTATTGAGCCTTGCTTGAAAACGGATCGTTTGTCACCCCCACGCCAGATCGAGACCATGACGTCACCCCAAACAATAACCAGAGGTGGTAATCGTGGAATCGGTACTCAAACTTGACCCAACCGCAGGCGGTAAGAAGCGCATTTCGATTTATCAGCCTGAACAGGAAGGGCTCATCTTCCCCGAGATCCCTGAGTTCAAGAACTTCGAAGAAGAGCGTCAGTACCGCAAGAAGCACCTGGTGGCAGCGTGCCGCGCATTCGCTGAGCACAGCCTCGATTACGGCTTTGCCGGTCACCTGACCGTCCGTGATCCAGAGTTTCCTGAGCTGTACTGGACGAACCCGATGGCCGTTCACTTCTCACAAGTCAAGATGTCCAACCTGATCCTGGCCGACCACAAGGGCAAAGTAGTTCAGGGTGACTACGCTATCAACCGTGCCGGTTTCGTGTTGCACGCTGCCGTCCATGAAGCGCACCCGGACATCGTTGCGATGTGCCACGCTCACACCATCTACGGTGGCGCATGGGCATCCACCGGGCGTCCGCTGCTGCCGATCACCCAAGATGCTGCCGTGTTCTTTGAAGACCACGTCGTCATCACAGCAGAGGCTGGTGCCGTTGCGGTGGAGACCAAGGCCGGTAACGCCGTCTGCGATTACTTCAAGGACGTGCGCGCTGCTATTCACCAAAACCACGGCCTGCTGACCGCGAGCCGTCACAGCATCGATGAAGCCGCATTCTGGTTCATTGCCCTGGAGCGTTGCTGCCAGCAGCAGTTGCTGATCGAAGCCTCTGGCATCACACCGAAACTGGTCTCGCCAGAGCGTTGCCGCTACAGCCGTGAAAACGTGGGCAGCCCCTTCATTGGCTGGCTGCACTTCCAGGCGCTGTACGACAAGATCGCGGCTGAGCAGCCTGACATGTTCTCGTAACGCCCTCTGGCGCTGTCCGTCCGGGCAGCGCCTATTCCTTACCGCACAATAACAATGACTGGAGATAGGCAGATGCCTAATGCTCTTGATGCTGCCTGCGTCCCCGATTCGAGTTCCATTCCGGACGAGTCAAAGCTGTACGCGCGCTTAACCCTTCGACTGATCCCCTTCCTCTTTCTTTGCTACGTGTTCGCTTACCTGGATCGGGTGAACGTCGGCTTTGCCAAGTTGCAGATGCTTGACGAACTCAAGTTCAGCGAGACTGTGTACGGCCTTGGGGCCGGGATCTTCTTCTTCGGTTACTTCATCTTTGAAGTGCCGAGCAACATGATGCTGCACAAGATCGGCGCTCGTCGTTGGATCGCCCGCATCATGGTCAGCTGGGGTGTACTGTCAGCCTGTATGGTGTTCGTACAAACGCCCGCCATGTTCTACACGCTGAGATTCCTGCTGGGGGTTGCTGAGGCCGGATTCTTCCCAGGTATCATCCTTTACCTGACCTACTGGTTCCCGTCTTCCCGGCGCGGGAAAATTACTGCGATGTTCCTCACTGGCATCCCCATGGCGGGTGTCCTTGGCGGGCCACTCTCGGGGTGGATCATGTCGACCACACACGGGTGGCATGGCTATTCAGCCTGGCAGTGGCTGTTCGCCCTTGAAGCAATACCTTCGATCATCGCCGGCTTTGTCGTCCTCTTCTACCTGCGGGACAATCCGGACGATGCCAAGTGGCTCACCAAAGAAGAGAAGGCCGTTCTAAAGCGAAATCTTCAGGGAGAAGACCAGTCGCACCATGGACACTCTGCTTTCAGCGCCTTCACCAATCCCAAGGTGTGGCTGCTGAGCGCAGGCTACTTCGGCGTGATGATGGGCTTGAACGGAATCACCTTCTGGCTACCGTCGCTGATCAAGAACTCGGGTATTCAGAGTGCGGCGGAAGTCTCACTGCTAACCACTATCCCGTATGCCCTGGCGACGATTGCCATGGTCATGACCGGGCGGCATTCGGATAATGTACTAGAGCGTCGCTGGCATGCGGCGGTGCCTGCGGTGATCGGCGGCTTGGGGTTGGTGCTCGCCACCACTACAGAGCAAAACCCCATGCTGACGGTGGCATTTCTCTCGGTGGGGGCCATGGGCGTGATGACTGCTATGAGCCAGTTTTGGTGCTATCCGCCTGCATTCCTAGGCGGTGTAGCGGCGGCGGCAGGGATCGCGATGATCAACTCCATCGGCAACCTGGCTGGGTTCATTAGCCCCTACTTGATCGGCTGGGTGAAAGACACCACTGGCTCTACCAGCATCGCGCTCTACTGCATCGCGGCTGCGCTGCTGTGTGCTGCGGTGGTCTGCCTAGCGATGCCCAAATCGGTGGTGAACCGCTAGCAATCGAGTATCGATGCCCGCCGAGCGATCATGGCTGATCAAGGCGGGCGCCGACCGATTGAATGAAGGCGGAAAGGCATGGGTTGGAGTTCTCCATGTTCCAGACCATCCCTAGGGTGATCTCGGGTGCGTTGGTAATTGGAATGAACCGAACCGAATCTGGATTCGATTTCGACATGGAGGTCGGGATGATCGAGACGCCGAGACCTTCACCTACCAGATTGACTATCGTTCCTTGCAGCTGGGTGTACATCCGCACGCGAGGTTCGAATCCACTGTCTCGACATAGTTTGAAGATTGTGTCGTGCAGGGCGGAGGCTGTATCGCGAGGGCTCAAGA
Organism: Pseudomonas sp. C5pp; assembly: GCF_000814065.1. Lineage (NCBI taxonomy): Bacteria > Pseudomonadati > Pseudomonadota > Gammaproteobacteria > Pseudomonadales > Pseudomonadaceae > Pseudomonas > Pseudomonas sp. C5pp. Next base: position 131,037 of record NZ_JWLN01000003.1, read on the forward strand.
TGAAGGGCTCATCAATGAGGTCTTGGACTGTTACCGACTTTTTGCGTGCCAGCGGATGATCAGCCGGTAATGCGATACTGAGGGACTCACGTTGCAATTCCCGAAATTGGTACGGTGGCTGAACCGTGGCTGTGAAGGTAAGCCCAATGTCGCATTCTCCCGTCTCTACCGCTTTCATCAGCGCACTCGGTATCAACTCGCTCAATTCCAGGTTCACACCAGGCGCGCTAGCGGCGTAGTCCTTGATCATCTTGGGTAGGCCTGACCAGGCGATCATGGACGTAAACGCGATACGCAACTCTCCCTTCTCGCCCCGAGCGACAGCTTGAGTGGAGCGAATCGCCGAGTCCATAGCCTGTATGACCAGCTGCGCGCTTCGTTGAAATTCGTAACCTGCTGAGGTGAGCTCCACCGACCGGGAGGTGCGAGCGAACAGCCGGCAGCCTAGCTGGGATTCAAGATCGGCAATCTGCCGACTCAGCGAGGGCTGCGCTACGTTTACCTGCGCTGATGCTTTGCCGTAGTGCAGGTGGTCGGCTAAGGCAAGAAAGTAGCGTAGATGGCGATGTTCGATCATTGATGCTCCAGAGGTATCGATTTGCTACTTGATAGTCATTGGACTGCATTGGTCGGCGATTTTAATCTATTCAGGCCTAAAATCCCCTCTAAACGTGGAAGTCATGTACACCGTCCTTGCAATCGTTTTGCCCATCTTTGCCCTCATCCTCGCAGGCTTCATCTGCCGCAAGACCAACCGACTCGGAGACCAGGCCGCCTCCGAGATCAACAAGATGGTGGTATGGCTCTGCCTACCCGCGCTGCTGTTCAAGGTGACCGCGACCGCGTCGTGGGCTGAAATCTGGCAGCCGGGCTTCATCATTTCCTTCGGTGCCGGCACGCTGGCCATTTTCGTCGCAACTTTGGTGTGGCGGTTGTGCACCGGCCATAGCCTTGCCACTTCAAGCATCGACGGCTTGAGCGCTGGTTATGCGAACACTGGCTACATCGGCATTCCGCTGTGTGCGATTGTATTCGGCCATCCAGGTCTTCAACCGGCGCTCATTTCGACGATCATCGTTGTGTGCCTGCTCTTCGCCATTGCGGTGATCTGCATCGAAATCGGCTTGCAGGAAGAGCGGCATCTCGGCAGAGCAGTAGGGGTCGTAGTGAAGGCGCTGTCCAAGAACCCTCTGGTGATTGCGCCCATCGCTGGGGCTGTCTGGGCAATGACAGGTATTCCGCTGGCTCACCCAGTCATGAGCTTCCTCGACATGCTCGCTACGGCTACCACGCCTTGTGCTCTCGTTTCGCTTGGCCTGTTCCTGGGCCAGAAAACGGTCAAGTCGACTGGAGGGAAGAGCAACCCTTGGCCGCTGGTCACCATCAAGCTCGTGGGACAGCCGCTACTGACCTGGTTCCTGGCGTTCAAAGTCTTCGCGCTGCAGTCGATGTGGGCCAATTCCGCGCTGTTGCTCAGCGCCTTGCCCACCGGCACCGGGCCCTTCATGCTGGCTGAATTCTATCGTCGGGAGGCAGGGCTTATTTCCCGCACCATCCTGATCTCCACCCTGGGTTCCCTGGCGACACTTACCGGGCTGATGATCTGGATGAATACGGGTACTGCAGGGGCCTAGGGTTAGCCGTTGCTGCTGACAGTGGGGCGGTGAAGGGCGAGCATCAAGCTTCGTGGATCTGGTTCATGATCCATTCCTTGAACCGCTCAATCTTGCGGCTCCCTTTCATCGAACCACGGTAGCAGAGGAAATGCATCTCCCGCTGCAAGGGGGGCTGATGCCCATTCAGTACGACCAGAGAACCTTGGCGCAACTCTGTCTCTGCCAGACGGGTGGACTCCAGGGCAATACCCAGCCCATCCGCTGCGGCAGAGAGGACGAGCGCGGCACGGTCGAACGACAAACCGCCCAAGTCTGCGCGTTCGGCAACCCCTTCATGGCGGAACCAGTCGCTCCAACGAACTGGGCTCAGTTGGGAGTCGATAAGTGAGCCAGGCTTAAGCAGGTGCGGATCGAGCGTCTGGGATGCGTCGAAAAACTGCTTCGAGCTCATTGGTGCGATGGTCTCCAGCCCCAGGGGTTCGGCAATCACGCCCACTCGCTGGATCGGCGCCCCGTAGGTGATCGCAATGTCGATCTCCTCGTGTCGGGTGAGCTCCGGGGGCGTGGCGCTGGAGGTGAGGCGGATATGAAGCGGATTCGGCTCACTGACGAGGCGAGCGAGGCGCGGTGAAAGCCATTTGGAAGCAAAGCTTGGCGAGCAGTGAACGGCCAGGTGCAGTTGCTCGGCGCTCGGCATCCACATAGAAAGTGCAGACTCCAGACCGTCGAGCGCGACGGTCAAGCGCTGGGCAAGCGCCCGGCCCTGCATCGTCAACTCCACCGAGCGAGGCTGACGTTTGAACAGCTCCATGCCCAGCGTGGCCTCCAGCTTTCTGACCTGGTGGCTAACTGCCGAGGCGGATAGATGCAGCTCATCGGCGGCGGCAACGAAGCTCTCCAGGCGCGCAGCAGCTTCAAATGCTTTGATTGCGGCGAAGTTAGGAATCTTTCTCATTATTATTAGGTTTAGGCTAAATTTAATTCAACCTTGGGTGAAAAGCCTTCGTTTGTCAATCCATACGCCTAAAGTCAACTATGGGTCTCCAAAAACAATAAAAGATGAGGTTGGCACTATGGATCCCTTGCTGCGGATTGAACCAGCATCTAACGGAAAGCGCCGCATTTCGGTTTATCAACCTGAACAGCAGGGTCTGATCTTTCCGGAAATTCCTGACTTTAAAAGTTACGAAGAAGAGCGGCAGTATCGCAAGAAACATCTCGTTGCAGCCTGCCGAGCATTCGCGAAACACAGTCTCGATTACGGTTTCGCTGGTCACCTGACAGTACGCGACCCGGAATTCCCGGAGCTGTACTGGACGAACCCGATGGCCGTCCACTTTTCCCAGGTCAAGCTGTCCAATCTGATCCTCGCGGATCACGAGGGTAAGGTGGTACAGGGCACCTACGCGATCAACCGGGCCGGCTTCGTTCTGCACGCCGCCGTTCACGAAGCGCATCCTGACATCGTCGCCATGTGCCATGCCCATACGATCTATGGTGGGGCGTGGGCTGCAACCGGGCGACCACTTCCGCCTATCACCCAGGATGCGGCAGTTTTCTTTGAAGACCACGTCGTCATCACTGCAGAGGCCGGCGCCGTTGCAGTCGAGGCCAAGGCCGGCAAGTCGGTCAGCGAATACTTCAAGGATGTGCGTGCGGCCATTCACCAGAACCACGGCCTGCTCACCGCCAGCCGGCATAGCATCGACGAAGCCGCATTCTGGTTCATTGCGCTGGAGCGGTGCTGCCAGCAGCAACTGCTGATCGAAGCCAGCGGCATCACGCCGAAGCTGGTATCGCCTGAGCGCTGCCGTTACAGCCGTGAAAACGTGGGAAGCCCTTTCATTGGCTGGCTCCATTTCCAACCCATCTACGACCAACTCGTGGCAGAACAGCCGGACATGTTCTCCTGACCCTCCCTGCAGCAGCGCCGAACCTGGAAAGGCGCTGCTGCACAATTCGACGCCTACAACTACAAAATCATTCGGAGATTGGCATCATGTCTAATACTCTAGAGGCACCCTATGCCGTCCAGGATTCAGCAGCTGAGTCCCAATTGTATACCCGTGTGGCCTTGCGACTTATTCCGTTTCTCTTTATCTGCTATGTGTTTGCCTACCTTGATCGAGTGAATATTGGCTTCGCTAAACTTCAAATGTTAGATGAGTTGAAGTTCAGTGAAACAATTTATGGTCTGGGTGCCGGGATATTCTTTCTTGGTTATTTCATTTTTGAAGTTCCGAGCAACATCATTCTGCACCGGGTAGGTGCGAGACGCTGGATCGCCCGGATCATGATCAGCTGGGGCATCCTTTCGGCCAGCATGATCTTCGTTCAAACGCCGACGCAATTTTACGTGTTGCGCTTCCTGCTCGGGCTAGCAGAAGCTGGCTTCTTCCCCGGCATCATTCTGTATCTGACCTACTGGTTCCCGCCGTCCCGCAGGGGCAAGATCACCGCAATGTTCATGACCGGCATACCGATGGCGGGCGTCATTGGTGGCCCTCTGTCTGGATGGATCATGGCTTCTACGCATGGTTTGATGGGGCACTCGGCTTGGCAATGGCTGTTCTTCCTGGAGGCGCTGCCATCGATCATTGCAGGTATCGTCGTGCTGTTCTATCTGCAGGACAAGATCGACGATGCCAAGTGGCTGTCTGCGAGCGAGAAAGAAACGCTGAAGCGTAACTTGGAGAAAGAGGGTGGGACGAAGGAAGTGCACTCGGTGTTCGGCGCATTCCGCAACAAGCGGGTATGGGTGCTGAGCTCAGGCTACTTCGGCTTCATGATGGGGCTATACGGTGTCAGCTTCTGGCTGCCATCGCTGATCAAAAGCTCGGGCATTCAGGAAGCCTCCACGGTGTCGCTGCTCACCACCATCCCTTATGCGTTCGCTACCGCAGCGATGATCTTCACCGGTCGTAGCGCTGACCGCAGCAAGGAGCGTCGTTGGCATGCCGCTGTGCCGGCAGTGCTCGGCGCGACAGGACTGGTGCTCAGCACCCTGACGTCGGGTAACCCTGCGGTTTCGCTTGTCTTCCTGTCGTTGGCAACCATGGGAATCATGACCGGGCTTTGCCAGTTCTGGTGCCTGCCTCCCGCATTTTTGGGTGGTGCTGCGGCTGCGGCGGGTATCGCCATGATCAACTCGGTCGGTAACCTGGCTGGCTTCATCAGCCCCTACATGATCGGCTGGGTGAAAGATGTCACCTCATCCACTGACCTGGCGCTGTACTGCATCGCAGGCTCGCTGATTTTCGCGGCGTTCATCTGCCTCATGATGCCCAAGTCCATCGTCAATCGATGAACTCCTCCAGGCGGGTGCCCGGTTTCCCGGGCGCCTGTCTTACCCTTGCGACAGCAGATGACCGACGCGGTCGATCAGGTTTTCCCTGGCTTGCGTGGTATGGATGTCGGTCAGACTGCCTGCTGCCTCGACATCGCCAGCTGAAATGGCAGCGGCGATTTCCTCGTGCTGATCCCAGATAGTGTCGCGTTGGGCTGAAGATTGCAGCACAGCGCCCATGGCGCGGCGCAGGTGCACCCAATAAACCTGAGCGCTCTGGGCGATCAGCGGGTTTCCGGACGCTTCGTAGATGGCGTTGTGGAAAGCCACATCTGCGTCGATCATTTCCTTGATGTTCTTGCCCTGGGAAGCTTTCCGACCACGCTTGATCAGCGCAGGGTCGAGCTGGAATTTGCGGGCAGCGGCCATCTTGGCAGCCAGATTGTCCAGGGCCCCTCGAATCAGGTAGAGGTTACGAATCGAGTCCGTCGTCAACGGGGTCACCAGCAGGCCTCGCCCCGGCGCATCCTGAACAAGGCCATCCTTCTTGAGCAACCTCAGCGCCTGCAGCACAGGTGACCGGGAGATGTTCATCTGCTCGGCGATTTCTTCCTGCGTCAGGCGTGCGCCGGGTGCCAGCGAGCCGTCGCTAATGGCATCGAGCAGAGCCTTGTAAACCTCATCCACGTAGTCCGTGCGCGACTGGATACGCTTGAGCGTGCTTGTCATTGATTGACCTCGCCGAAGATCGGCTTCCCCCACTGAAAGCTGCATTGTCCACTTTCTCCCGTGTCATTCAAATTTTCCTTGACTCCCGTTGATTGTAGGTCAAGACTGTGAACTCTGTATACAGAGTACAGAGCACGAAATCCTGAACACGAAAACAAGAAGGTCTGACTGACATGAAGCTGTTCTACGATAAAGATGCTGATTTGAGCCTGCTGCAGGGGCTCTGCGTGGCGATCATCGGCTATGGCGCTCAGGGGCATGCTCACGCCCAGAACCTCCGTGACAGTGGCATTGATGTCATCGTCGGTTTGCGTCAGGGTTCGGCGTCGTCGAGGAAGGCGCTAAATGCCGGTCTCGCGGTGAGCACTGTTGCTGAGGCCGTCGCCCAGGCAGACCTGGTCATGATGCTGATTCCTGATGAGCTGATCGCGGATGTTTACCGCAGCGACGTCGAGCCGCATCTGCGCCGCAACGCCGCCCTGGCCTTCGCCCACGGTTTCAACATTCACTACGGTCAGGTAAAGCCTCGCGCCGACCTTGATGTGATCATGATCGCGCCTAAAGCGCCCGGTCACACCGTGCGTTCGACTTATCAAGCAGGCCATGGTGTCCCGGCACTGATCGCCGTGGAGCAGAACACCTCCGGCCATGCAGTCGAACTGGCCCTGGCCTACGCCTCTGCCATTGGTTGCGGCAAGGCCGGCATCATCGAAACCAACTTCCGCGAGGAGACCGAGACTGACCTCTTTGGTGAGCAAGCCGTGCTCTGCGGTGGCACCGTCGAGTTGATCAAGCTCGGTTTCGAAACATTGGTGGAAGGCGGCTATTCGCCTGAACTCGCCTATTTCGAATGCCTGCACGAACTCAAGCTGATCGTCGACCTGATCTATGAAGGCGGCATCGGCAACATGAACTACAGCATCTCCAACAACGCCGAATTCGGCGAGTACGTCAGCGGGCCGAGGATCGTGCCGGCTGAGACCAAGGACAGAATGCGTGAACTGCTCACCAGTATTCAAAATGGCGAATACGCCAAGGACTTCATCCTGGAAAACAAGGCAGGCAATCCCACGCTCACTGCCCGGCGTAGCCTGCTGCAACGTCACCAGATCGAAGTGGTCGGTGAGCGCCTGCGCGGCATGATGCCGTGGATCCAGGCAGGCGCTCTGGTCGACAAATCCATCAACTGATACCCCAAGGAACACAAGCAGTACCCGTAGCAACATTGCGTTCGAACAATATGTATACAGAGTACGAATACCGTATCCCGTATCTAACAATAAGCCTGAGGCAATGAAAATGACTGAGAAATTTGATAAGCATGATGATCAACGTGGTGCAGGCGGCAACGGCGCTGCCGTTCCCAAGAAGCTGATCGCTTACGGTGGCTACTACACCAACAACACTCCGAACCATGACCCAGAGCTGACCGAAACCGGCCCCGGCACGCCAGCTGGCGAGTACCTGCGTCGCTTCTGGCACCCGGTCTGCATGTCGTTGGAGCTCACCGATACGCCTCGCTTCCTGAAGATCATGGGCGAAGAGCTGGTGGCATTTCGCGACGGTAGCGGCCAAGTAGGTGTGCTGCATGCCCACTGCTGCCACCGTGGTGCTTCGCTGGAGTACGGTGCCATTCAGGAGAAGGGCATCAAGTGCTGCTATCACGGTATGGTCTTCGATGTGGATGGTGCCTGCCTCCATGTCCCGTTCCCTGCCGGCGAGGAAAAGGAAGGCGAGAAATATGCCTGCTCTATCCGCCAGGGTGCCTATAAGGCGTTCGAGCGTCACGGGTTGGTGTTCGCCTACATGGGCCCGCCTGATGAAGAGCCACCGTTCCCAGAATGGGAGCAGAATTTCACTGTGATGGAAGGCGACGAGCTGGTTCCTTACAGCAACTTCCAGCACTGCAACTGGCTGCAGGTGCAGGACAACGCGGCTGACAACTTCCACCCCACGGCCCTGCACTCTGCGAAAAACGTTGTGGGCGGTCAGTTCCAGGGCACCACTTTCGACGAAGTCGGCGCCGCCTCGATGGAAGTCGCTCCGGACATGCAGTTCATCCCGGTTCACCAGGGTCGTAGTCTGGCTTGTGCCGGCGCTCGTCGCGTGAACGACGACCGCATGTTCCTGCGCATTCAGCACCAGGTGCTGCCGAACCTCAGCCTGCATGCCTACACGTCGGAAGACGGTTCGGCGAAGAAGCTGTTCAGCCGCTTCCACATCGTCCGCTGGACTGTCCCTGTGGATGACGAAAACTCCAAGATGATTGGTTGGCGCGTCATGGGCCCAGGCATCGACACCCGTGGCGTCGGTGACAAGAGCATGGTCGGGTACGAGACCATCGACTTCTTGGAAGGCCAGGTGGCCATGCGTCGTCCAGAGCGCTTCGGCAAATACAAGCTCGAAGACATTCCACCGATTCCGTCCAACCACCGTGAACGTCACAATTACAAGGAAGCTCAGTACGCTCCAGGGGACTACGAGGCCATCATCAGCCAACGTCCAATTGCGGTGCACTCGCTGGAGAACCCGACCAAGTTCGACGCCGGCCTGTATGCGTTCCGCAAAATGCTGCGCGATGGCATCCGTGGCACCAACCCGCAAGCTGCGGCAGCTGGTTTCGCCCAGTGGCTGCGTGACATGGGCGGTGAGCCGAACAGCTACTGCACCGGCAACGTGTTCAACATGCCCAGAGCCGCGACTCCGGAACAAGAGGTTATCAATCGCCGCAAGCTCGCAAGGGAGGCAGTGGCCATCCTCACCGAAGCTGACAAGCTCAAGGGCAAGGAGCGTGCGGATTTCGTCACGGCACGGTTCGAGCAGTTGGAACAGAGCTTCAAAGAATAATAAGAAGAAAGCGCGGGCCCTGGGCTACCTGGGGCTCCCGTGCCTTGGTGAGAGGTGATGACGATGACATCTTTAGCAAATCCCAACCCAGCGTTGCTGGAACTGTTGATCCGTCGCGTTACCCGCGAAGCCCAGGGGATCAACTCATACGAGCTCGTTGATCCGAATGGTGGTGCGCTTCCACCATTTACAGCCGGCTCACACATCGACATCCATCTGCCCAATGGAATGGTCAGGCAATATTCGCTGAGCAATTCGCCCGCCGAGCCTCATCGCTACGTGATTGGTGTACTGCGTGATGAGCGAGGGACTGGCGGCTCCATCGCGGTTCATCAGCTGCATGTCGGCGAAACCGTGAGGGTCAGTGTGCCGCGTAACAACTTCATGCTGAGCAAGGAAGCTCGCAAGTCCATCCTCTTGGCCGGTGGCATCGGCGTCACGCCCATGAAATCGATGATGCATGCACTGGAGTCGGCGAAGCAGGAGTATGAGCTCCACTACTGTTGCAAAGGCCCCGAATTCGCTGCGTTTTCAGAGGAGATGGAAGAGCTGATCGGGGAAGGAAAGGTCGTCCTTCATTTCGATGGCGGGGATCCCTCCAAGAGCTTCGACCTACAGTCATTCCTGAAAGACGCCCCCGAAGGTTGCCATGTGTATTACTGCGGGCCTGCAGGCTTCATGAACGCGTGCAAGGAAGCCGCTGCTCATTGGCCTGCTGGCACAGTTCACTTTGAGCACTTCAAGGCACCCGTGAAAGCACCTGAGCCGGCAAGCGCGGAGCAGAGCAATGGTTCGTTCGTCGCTCGCATAGCCAGCACTGGCGAAGAGATCGTCGTCCAGGCCCACGAGAATCTCGCGCAGGTGCTCCAGGATGCGGGTTACCCAGTCGAGACTTCATGCCAGTCGGGGCTGTGTGGCACCTGCAAGATTCGTTATCTGGAAGGAGAAGTCGACCATCAGGACTACATCCTCGACGACTCCGAAAAAGGGAGCTGTCTGACGGCGTGCGTTTCGCGTGGGAAGTCCAAGCTTCTCGTGCTCGACCTGTAGGTCTGGTGAAACACATGAACGTCACCAAGCTGGAAAGCTTTCTGGCGACTGTCGACCTGGGAACAGTGAGCGCCGCTGCGGCACAGCTCGGCATTGGTCAGCCGGCTGTCACCAAGCATCTGAACGCGCTGGAGGCAGAACTGGGCGTCGAGTTGTTCGTTAGTGCATCACGGCGAACGCTGCTCAGTCCTGCAGGCGCGAAAGTGCTATCCACAGCGCGAGTGATCGTCGCGGCAGTGGATTCGCTGCGAGCCGAGCTGGAAACGGCACGGAGCCATTAAAGGTTGCATATGGAACTTGGCCCCGGTGAGGTACTGCCGGGGCATTTTTTTCGCTTCGCCCCGTGGGCATGAACAACGTAGGCTCATTTAGCTGTGCTTATTCACTATCTCGCCTCGACGACTAGGCATCCCATGATGCGCTGATTAGCCAGGAGTACCAGCCCTGCGACATCAAATCTGATGGCTGTAGAACAAGGCGAATGACTCGATGCCATCGTTCGGCTGCTTGATGCCTGCGTTGGAGTAATGAACCGCCCTTATCCCTACTCGCTGCTTATCACCAATTTTCAAACCTACCCCGATCCGGTCTTCAAAGTTGAAGGCTGAGCCAAGGTTCTGATCGCCGACCTTTGTATTGGAGAAAAACGCGAGCCCAATGCCTGCCTCGATGAAGGGTTTGATTTCCCCTCCGGCGAACTCGTAAACGAACACTGGAGAGAAGGACAGCGAGTGAGCGCTGCCTGCCGCATCGCCAGCTTCCCAATAGGTGTATCCGGCATCCCAGTATCCTGTCAGCCTGCCGGTATCAGATCGAAGCCAACTTTTCTCCCACTCGACTCCCAACCCGACTCTGGCGGTGAGACCACCTTGACTGGTTGCGCCCAAGGAGCCTGATAGCTCAGCGGCGGAGGTAGCAAAGGCGGCCATAGTGAGAAGGGTGCCGAAAAATAAATGCTTCATGCAGATAATCCACGATGGTTATTGTTAGCTACCTATCTGAATCGAAGTGCTATCAAATCGTTCCTCCCCTCGACATAGTTGGCGAGATTTTGGCTGATTTGCCATTTTTGTGATCGACAACAGGTGAAGCAAGATCACCATCTACCAAAGGCAATTGATAACCGTCACCCTCCCTTAGAGAAGTTTCTTCAGCCGCTGAACCGCCAAGATAGCTGATAAATCAAAGAGGAATTCAGCTACTAGACTCAAGGTGCTGCTACTTGGAGGATCGTTCCATGGATGACATCACCTTGGCTTTCCTAGCTTTTAGCGTCGACCATCCGGAAGCGGTTGAGCAGCTACAAATGTTGTCAGAGGCGAATGCTCTGGAGGCCGGTGAGTCCTTGCAGGAGCTGCGAGATACTTTGGTTTTGCAGACGCTGGAGGCTGAGGCTAAGCAGCGTGGTATTTCGCTCGAGACGCTGGTTGAAAAGCTTAGCGGCCAGGCGAGCCAAGTCGCAGGTGATTCGGACAAGGTTCAGGGCTTAGAGAAGTACAATCAAATGCGCGACTTCGCCGCTTCGCCGGAGCCGTCAGGCTCATCGAAGCCAGCAAGGCGAGGCAAACGCACCGAACCTCAGGCCCTGCAGTTTTGCGTACAAAAGCACGACGCCACCAGGCTCCACTACGATTTTCGACTTGAGCTCAATGGCACGCTCAAGAGCTGGGCCATACCGAAAGGCCCATGCTTCGATCCAAAGGTGAAGCGGCTGTCGGTGCATGTCGAAGACCATCCGCTCGACTACGCCACCTTTGAAGGAACGATTCCCAAAGGGCATTACGGTGCCGGCGAGGTGATCGTCTGGGATCGCGGTATCTGGATCCCTCAAGGTGATGCGGACGAGGCCTACCGCAAAGGCCGACTCAAGTTCGAACTGCGGGGCGAGAAGCTGTCAGGCCTGTGGAATCTGGTTCGAACCAATATCGAAGGCAAGCAGGAGCAATGGTTCCTCATCAAATACCAGGACGAGTCGGCCAGACCGCTCGCTGATTACGATGTCGTGTCGGAGCAGCCGAACAGCGTGCTCAGCGACCGAACTGTCATTCCCAAGAAACGAGGCAAGCCTAAATCCTCAACTACGAGTGAGTTACCAGATAAAGCCGAGCCGCTCCGAACGGCTCATGCAGTACCGGCAGACCTCCCAGAGAAGCTGGCACCGCAGTTGGCCACGCTCGTCGAGTCGAGTCCGCAGGGCAGTGAGTGGCGCTTCGAGATCAAGTTCGATGGCTATCGCATGCTCTGCCGAGTCGAGGGTGACGAAGTGCGCCTGTTCACTCGAAATGGACATGACTGGACTGACAAGCTGCCGAAGCAGGCCGCAGCCATCAAGCAGCTCGGTTTGGAAAGCGCCTGGCTCGATGGTGAGATTGTCGTCCCGAACGCTGATGGCGTACCCGATTTCCAGCTGCTGCAGAACGCGTTCGATGCGGGCAAGAGCCAGGGCATCATCTACTACCTGTTCGACCTTCCGTACCTCAACGGCGCCGACCTGCGGCTAGTGCCTGTGGAGCAGCGACGAGCCGCGCTCAAACAGGTGATGGAAAGCAATGAGCACCCCTTGCTTCGATTCTCGGACGACTTTACTGAAGACGTTGAGGCGCTCATGAACAGTGCGTGCCAAATGAAGATGGAGGGCCTGATCGGAAAGCGCTCCGGTAGTCCTTACGTATCAAGGCGCAGCGATTCGTGGATTAAGCTCAAGTGCAAGCATCGCCAGGAATTCGTGATCGTTGGCTTCACCGATCCGAAAGGTGCTCGCAGCGGCTTCGGGGCATTGGTGCTTGCTCTCACCGATAAGGACAGTGGAGAGCTTCGTTACGCTGGGAAGGTGGGCACTGGGTTCACCGAGTCGACGCTTGCCACCATCCTGCAAAAGCTACAGCCCCTGGAACAGAAAAAAGTGCCCGTGGTGAATCCGCCAAAGGGCGTCGACGCCAGGGGAATTCATTGGTTGAAGCCGGAGCTCCTGGCTGAGGTCATGTTCGCCGAGATCACCTCGGATGGTGTGGTGCGGCACGCAGTCTTCCATGGCATCCGAACTGACAAACCCGCCAAGGACATCACAGTGGAGCAGCCGGCGCCTGCGCCGAAAGAGGCGAAGTCTGCCAAGAAGGAGACGACCAAACCACCAAGTGGCAAGGTCAGGATCACGCACCCAGAGCGCGTCATCGACCCAAGCAGCGGACTGACAAAGCGCGATCTCGCCGAATATTACGCGCAAGTGTCGCCATGGCTTCTGCCGCATCTCAAAGAACGTCCCATTGCGCTCGTGCGAGCGCCTGACGGCATCACTGGAGAGCTGTTCTTCCAGAAGAATGCTGATCGCCTGGCGATCCCCAACATCACGACCGTGCCGAAGGCCGAAGCGGGCAAAGCTGGCATGGTGATCAATAGTGTCGAAGCTCTGGTCGGGGCAGTGCAAATGAGCACCATCGAGCTGCATTCTTGGAACGGCACGACAGCTCACATTGATCAGCCAGATCGCTTCGTCCTTGATCTTGACCCTGATCCTGCACTGCCCTGGAAGTCGATGGTAGAGGCGACACAACTGACCCTCGTGGTGCTTGATGAGCTTGGGCTGCAGTCATTTCTCAAAACCAGTGGTGGTAAAGGCATCCACATCATGGTGCCGCTTACTCCGAAGGCTTCATGGGAAGAGGTGAAGTCGTTCAGCCAGGCGGTGGTGAAGTACATCGCCAAGCTCATTCCAGATCGGTTTTCGGCTGTGCTCGGCCCGAAAAATCGCATTGGCAAGATCTTCATCGACTATTTGCGAAACGCTAAAGGCGCTACGACGGTCAATGTCTATGCGGCCAGGGCTCGTGAAGGGCTACCTGTATCTGTCCCGATTTACCGAGAGGAGATCGTCGATCTCAAGTCAGCAGCAAGATGGAACATCAGCAACCTCCAGGAGCGCCTGGATGAGCTTGCCGGCGAGGATCCTTGGGCAGACATGGCCAGCACCAAGCAACTCATCACCTCAGAGATGAGGGAGCGAATCGGTATAACATCGCGGCGCTAGCTAAGGCCACAGTTGGGTGAGTTGATGAAGTTAACTTCGGAACTGCGCCATAATCCATGTCAGGTTGGAGCGAGGTATGGCGCAGGAAATCCAACAGGCAGTGATCAGAAGCCTTCTAGGACAATCTTGCCACGAGCTTTTCCGCTTTCGAGTACGGAGTGAGCGCGCTTCAGATTTTCTGCGTTGATCGTACCGAAGTGGTCGCCCATGGTTGTCTTTAAAACACCATCATCGACCAGCTGTGAAACACGCTCGAGCAATTGGTGTTGTTTGATCATGTCCTCGGTTTTGTAGAGTGAACGTGTGAACATGAGCTCCCAGTGCAGCGATAGAGACTTGCGCTTGAGCGGCATGACATCCAGCTGCTCTGGGTCGTCAATCAGGGCGAGCTTGCCCTGTGGCCTAAGCGCTTCCACAAGCTGAGGGAGGTAGCTATCGGTATGTGTCAGGCTGATCACATAGTCAACGGAATTGAGCTTGAGCGCCTCCAGCTGAAGCGGAATCGACTGAGTGTGATCAATGACATGATGGGCTCCCAGCTCCTTTACCCATTCTTGGGTTTCAGGCCTTGAGGCAGTGCCGATGACTGTCAGTTGCGAAAGCTTGCTGGCAAGCTGAACCAGGATCGAACCGACGCCGCCACCAGCCCCGATAACCAGCAGGCGTTGATCCTTGCCGCCATTCTCTTCAATGCCCAGGCGGTCGAACAGCAATTCCCAGGCAGTGATAGCGGTAAGTGGCAAGGCGGCGGCACTGGCGTTATCCAAGCTGCGAGGCTTGTGCCCAACGATGCGCTCATCTACCACATGAAGCTCACTGTAGGTGCCGGGCCGGTCAATGGCGCCGGCATAGAACACCTCATCACCGGGTCGGAACAACGTCACCTCAGCTCCGATCTCACGGACGACGCCGACAGCGTCCCAGCCGAGCACCTGTGGATGCTCCCCGCCACGGCTTGCCCGGACTTTGGTATCAACCGGGTTCACAGCAATAGCTTTGACCTCCACCAGAAGATCGCGGGCACCGGGTTTGGCCGTGGGTAGTTCCGCGTCATAGAGTGATTGCGGATCATGGATTGGCAAACCGGATTGGGTATAAACGACTGCCTTCATTGGCTTTACCTCTTTCGCATTCGATAAGGGGAGCAGGCTATTCGCTTCGATTTGCGGAGCAAATAGCCTTAACTGAATAAGACTTTCCCATTTGGAATGAAAATGTCGTGGAGCGTCTGTGACCAAGTGGGCTCGCTCCACCCAACCATCATTTGCCAGGAGGGAAATCTATCTCGGTCATGGCCACATTGTTCAGGTAGTTGGTCAGTGTGAGCAGAGAAACCTGGGCGATTACATCCACGATCTTGGCATCGTCCAGGCCTGCCTCACGAGCGGCTGCCAACTGCCCATCGCTGAGCTGGCCCCGGCTCAAGGTGATCGCCCTGGCCAGTGCAGCCACGCCATCGAGCGTGCCGGCACGTGCAGCTAGCAGATCGTCGGGATTGAGGCCAACTTTGTTGCCGAAGAAGCTGTGTGCGGCAACGCAGTAGTCGCACCCATTGACCTCGGAGGCGGCCAGCGCCGCAATCTCACGTTCGGCGGGGGTCAAGCTGTTCTTGTTCAGCGCTTGCGACAGTGCCAAGTAGCCACTGAGCGCCGCTGGCGAATGGGCGAGGGTGGCAAACGCATTCGGGATGAAGCCCAGGCCTTTCTCAACGCCCTGGAGGGAGGTACGGGCAGCGGAAGGGGCCTGTTCGAGCGACAGAGCATTGATACGCGTCATATTCAGTTCCTCGGAATAGGTTTGGGTTCGGCTTCAGGCAACGGGTATCGGGTTATCAACCAGCGACTGGTTGAACTGATGAATCAGTTCGTGCTCATTCGCTCCCTGGTTGGCGCGCAGCGGGAGGACGCGATCCACCAGCACTTCCGTAGTGGCCGATTCGAGCTTGGCCAGCGTTTCCTGAATGAAGTCACTCAGCGGCATGGCGCGTTCATCACCGCTCTTGTGAATGAGGTCGGTATCGACCCACGGCGGTGCGATTTCCAATACCTTGACGCTGGTGTCACGCAAACTGAACCGCTGCGACAGCGAGTAGGAGTGAATGGCTGCCTTGGTCGCCGAGTAGAGGGCAGTGGCTGCCAGCGGCAGGTAGGCCAGCACCGAACTGTTGTTGATAATGTAGGCGTCCGGTTGACCCTTGAGATGCTCCACGAAGGCAGCGCTGACGCGTACTGGGCCCAGCAGGTTGGTCTGCAGGAGGCTCACCGCCTGTTCGTCGTCGTAGTCCCCGGAAGCCGGGTTGTCGAAAGGCATGATCCCGGCATTGTTGATGATCACGTTCAATTCTGGATAACGGCGGATCACCTCTTGAGCCACCTGTCTGATCTGCTGCGGATCGTTGATGTCCAGGCGCACGGTATCGATACCGGGATTGGCCTGGGCGATCTCATTCAGCAGTGCCTGACGACGTCCTGCAACGATCACTTTGTTGCCACGATGATGGAATGCCTCGGCTAGGGCGCGGCCAATGCCTGAAGTACCACCTGTGATGAAGATAGTGTTTTCACTAAGTTTCATGATCCGATTCCTTTGATGATCAGTTGGCGTTGTAACGCGGGGCCAGCTGGTGGCTGGACAGCTGGCTGAACAGGGCTTGCCGGCTGGCTTCGTAGCGTTCGAAGGCTTGCAGGTTGTGCATTGAGGGAATGGAGATCAGTACCTGGTCATCGAAATCCTGCAGAGCGCCGTCCACAAGATCCTGGGCCGACATCACGATGCCTGGATCGAGGTTCTCGACCGGCAAACCACCGATCTGCCAGAAGTCCGTCGCGGTGGCCCCTGGTAGCACCGCCTGCACTTGGATGCCGCTGTCCGCCAGTTCCTTGTGCAGAGACTGAGTAAAAGCGGTGACATATGCCTTGCTCCCGCCGTACACGCCGTTCAGCAATTCTGGGGCCAGGCTGACGATGGAGGAGATGTTGATCACGGCGCCTTGTTTGCGAGCCACAAACCCTGGAATAGCTGCATAGGTAAGGCGAGTGAGGGCGGTGACATTGAGGGTGATCATCTCGGCCATGCGCTCGACATCACTTTCCAGCAGGCCGGTATGGGTGCCGATGCCAGCGTTGTTCACCAGCAGGCTGATAGTGGCGTCTTCACGCAGCTTGCGTTCGACCTTGGCCAGATCGGTCGCGTCAGCCAAATCCGCCGGAAATACTTCCACGTTCTGGCGGGTTTCCGTGGTCAGCCGGCTGGCCAGAGTGTTGAGCCTTTCACGATTGCGAGCGACCAGCACAAGGTCGTAACCCCGGCGTGCCAGGCGTTCCGCGTAGATAGAACCGATGCCGGTGGAGGCGCCGGTGATGAGGGCAGTGCCTTTGAATTGCTGCGTCATGGTCGTGCTCCGTTGTTTGCTGTGAAGCCATGATGCAGAAGGTCGCTTTCGTCTTAAACGACGCATATGATACGTTTTTAGGACATCAACGAATTGGGCTTAACCATGCACAGGGTCGGCTATCTGATCACCGAAGGTTTCCAGGTTATGTCGCTGGCGACACAGGCTGTGTTCGAGTTCGCGAACATCGTCGCTGGCGAAGCGGTCTACAAGATTCAGAATTTTTCCATCGAGGGCGGCACGGTGCGCTCTTCCTTGGGGATGTACATGGACACGCTGCCGCTGGGGGCTCCCGGTCTGGCCGACACCTGGATGATCACTGGCACATTGACCCCCCTGACGCCGCCGAGCGAACAAGTGCTGGCAAGCGTGCGGGGCTTTGTCGACAGCGCTAGACGTACCGCAGGCCTCTGCACCGGCTGCTTCGTCCTAGCCCAGGCCGGCGTGCTTGATAACCGGCGAGCTACGACCCACTGGGCCTACGCAAAAAAGCTCCGTGAGTTGCACCCGAATATCGAAGTCGAGGAAGACCGCATATTCATCGTGGATGGGCAGATCTGGACGTCTGCGGGCATGACTGCCGCACTGGATATGGCGTTGGGCATGGTGGAGAAAGATCTCGGCACCGAGATGGCCAGGTCGGTGGCAAGGAAGTTAGTGATGCATCAGCGCCGCTCCGGTGGGCAATCCCAGCATTCCGAGCTGCTGACACTGTCTCCGAAATCAGATCGGATTCAGACTGCCCTCGATTACGCGCGGAAGAATTTGAGCCGACCATTAAGCGTTGAGGAGCTCGCAGAAGCAGTGCATTTGAGCCCCCGCCAATTTACTCGCGTCTTCACTGCCGAGACCGGCCAATCACCCGCCAAGGCAGTGGAGAGCCTGCGCCTGGAGGCAGCCCGCTTGATGATCGAGCAGAGCCGTCATAGCCTGGACGTTGTGGCGAAGGAAACCGGGTTCAGGGATCGCCGGCATATGCGAGAGGTCTTCATTCGTGGTTATGGCGTGCCGCCCCAGGCAGTGCGGAGGGATGCTCGGCGCGTGGTGTCTGTTTAATGCAAGGGCCACACTGGTGGCCCCGAATTCCGCGTAAACCGACGTAAAAGCGGCTATATGGCGAGCCGCCGCCTGCGGGTACTGCATATGTGGGCCGTGACCTGCGCTAGCGAAGCTCACTAGCGTCAATGTGGGAAGCTGGCGGCTCAGGGCATACCAGTTTTCAACCGGGAAGACGATGTCGTGATCAGCGCCCAGGTGAAGCACAGGGATCGTGGTGGTTTTCAGTGCATTCAGTACCGCTTCAACTGGGAAAACCGGATTCTTTGGGCCTTCGCCAAGTTGTTGGGCTGCCCACTCAAAGGGAACCTCAGGGCTACGTTCGTGAGTCCGTAATGAAAGCCGCGCCCAGGCGCTCTCAGCTGTCGCTCGGCTATCCCCAGAGTCCGGTTCGAAGAATAGGCTTACGAAATCTTCAAAGTCATTTTCTCGACGAGCAATCTCGTAGAACAGCGCTTCGCCGGGTTTTGCCAGGTGCCCAGGGGGAGTAGTGCCAATCAGCACGGCATGGCTTACTACTTGTGGGGCTTGGGCGAGTACAACCTGAGCGGCTATGCCGCCGAGTGACCATCCGCCGACGACCACTTTGCCGAGCTGCAGCGCGTGAATGAGTTCGATAGCATCCTTCGCAAGTGACCCAGGATTGTAGCTGGGGGAGCCGCCTGATTGGCCCAATCCGCTGTAGTCAAAAATTGTGACCTGGAAGCCGAGCTCAGCAAGGTTGTCCAGAAACAGTGGATCCCAGTCGTCCATGGTGCCGCGATAGCGTACAAGCAGGACGATTGGCTGGCCGCTGCCGATGGTTCGATAAGCCAGGCGGCGATCACCTAGGTCGATGAACTGAGTTGGTGCGCTAACGCTGGGCGATGTAGCAGTCATGTGGCACATCCGTGATGTTGGGTGATGAGCAATCCTGGCCTCTAAGCTGCAACCTATAAACGTCGTTTAGGGGCATGATTCGAGACATGCGGTTGTAAGCCGCACCCATTTGGTCAAGCTTGATAAGCGTCGCCGTCCTTGGCCGAACGCTGAGGTAATCAGGAGGTAGGAAATAGCTGCTGATAACTCAAACAGGTTGTTTTTTCGAAGATTTGAACGTTGGCGATTCCTTCACCAGCGGAGCGTATGAGATGACTCGGGAGCGGATACTTGGATTCGCTTCGGAGTTCGACCCGCAATCTTTCCATACGGATGCCGATGCGGCGCAGGCAACGTTTTTCGGTGGGTTGGCAGCAAGCGGCTGGCATACGGCAGCAGTGACGATGCGGCTGCTTGTGGAGAGTGTTCCATTCGCAGGAGGACTGATTGGCGCTGGGAGTGAAATCTCATGGCCAAGAGCAGTAAGGCCTGAAGATCAGTTACACGTCATCACCACGGCAAGAGAGCTCATTCCCTCCAAGTCGAAGCCAGATCGGGGAATGGCTGTGCTGGAAAGCATCACTTACAACCAGGATGATGCCATCTGCCAAACCAATGTCTCCAAAGTAGTGGTTTTTCGACGGGGCGAAGGCTAGAAGCCGCTGCACCCCACATGATGGGCTGTAAAAACTGAACATGGGCAACAAGACGACCTCCAATTTACAACTGGTTAGGAGGAATCACCATGCAGCCAAAAACTGAAGGTCTTGAAGAGCACGGCCTGAGCGGCGTGCCGTTCATTAATGACCCTGAAAAGCCAAGCTCGCCGCCGTTGAATGATGCCGACACCACGGATGCTGCCGAGGCCGAGGAAGACATTCTTGATGATGGTGAAACCCTGTAGCCGAATGGAGAAATTGATGGACACTTATCATGTCAACCCAACCGGGGAAGGATGGGAGCTCAAGAAA
Organism: Pseudomonas sp. C5pp; assembly: GCF_000814065.1. Classification (NCBI taxonomy): domain Bacteria; kingdom Pseudomonadati; phylum Pseudomonadota; class Gammaproteobacteria; order Pseudomonadales; family Pseudomonadaceae; genus Pseudomonas; species Pseudomonas sp. C5pp. The sequence goes on from NZ_JWLN01000003.1 coordinate 150,865, forward strand.
GTTGGCGCTGAGCGGGCATCGAAACGCAGCTCCACGAAGCAGGAGCTGGTGAGCTCACTCTCAGATTTCTTTGAAGGCAAAACCGCGTCGGTAAAAATCCACAAGGCCGACGGCACCATCGAAGAGGAGCGTACCTACCCCCGCTCAGATGACCCGCGTCGTAGCAAAGGTTGAAGGACGTAACTGCCCGTGACCTCGGCATAGAGGTCTCGGATGACCTTGGCCTGTTCAGATGGTTGCTGGCCAGTTTTCTCATGGGCAAGCCCATCCGCTCAACCGTGGCTGTAAAGGCATACCGAATCCTCGTCTATGAGCAGGGGCTGAATACGCCGCAGAAGCTTTTCCAAACCTCTCATTCGGCACTTGTCAGGTTACTCGGTCAGGCCGGGTACACACGATACGACGAATCCACCGCCCGACGGTTACATGCCCTTGCCAACAAGTTTGAGGTGGAACTGGCTGCCCAACTTGAGACACTGCGGGGAGCCACAGGCATTGAGGGTTTTAAACGCTGGCTAATGGAGTTTGAGGGTATAGGCCCTAAGGCGGTGGAGATATTCCTGCGCGAAGGCCGGGCCCATTTGACGACGTTGGTAGGCCGCTGAGCAGAGGGTGGCCCATAGCCCCCATCGACGTGCGGACATATGAGTGAAACACTCAGTAATTGGACTATGGACTGGAGTGGGTGATGAGGCTCGACATCAAGGGTTTGTCGCTGTCAGGGAAGACAGTGATCGTCATAGAAGACGATCCGACGCTTCGAACCTTGCTGGTGGAAATTCTTAGCGAATTGGGCGCCGCCTGCGCTGCATTCGATAACGCAGAAGATGCCTTGATCAACATGTTGGGCCTTAAAGATGAATGCACGCTGATCGTTGTGGATCACAGTGTACCTGGAAGCATTCAAGGAATGGAATTCATCTCCATGGCCCATGAGAGGTGGCCTGGACTGCCCGCGATTCTGACCTCGGGCTATCAACTTGACGCGTCGCAGGTGACCCCGCCTGTGATCTACCTGTTCAAGCCATGGTCGATTGATCAGCTAGCAGACGCAATGTAAGGCGCTCAACGCTGCTTCCATAGATAGAGACAAGTGATTGATAGACATCTGCGCCCCCCATGGTTTGCTTAAGCCTCTATGGCGGGCAGGGTTACCAGCTTGTTAATCAGCGAGGCCAGATCGGTAATCCCCCACGGCTTGGGCAGGAATGCCGCCCTCACCGGAAGTAAATGGGTATCAATGATTGCGTGTCCTGACGTCAAAATCACGGGTAGGTAGGCCACCTGCGCCAAATGACGTGCGCCAGGCCTAATCCGTCCATGCGGCCAGGCATGTGGATATCGGTCATTACCAATGCAGGGGTTTCTTCATGCGAAAGGTGGTGAAGCGCCTCGTCAGCATTTGCCGTGGACGTAATGGTTACCGCGTAAAGTGACGAGAGACTCTCTGCGGTGAGATCTCTGAGTAGCTCGTCGTCTTCTACGATCAAAATGGTTTTGGTCATGCGTCGTTAGCTCGCTTCTGGTATGCGTTAGGGCCTCCCGGCCATACGACGTTGCTCCGAAGCGATGAGTGGTGCGCCAAGCGTCGCTTGGGATTAGCGGCTATCGTAGGAAGGCGACAAGCGAACCGCCTTCACGGCATGTAGGGTTCCGGGGCGTATACCGTCAATCTGAAGGGAAGACTATGCAGCAGCTGCCAGCTGACGAAACCATACGAGCGGCCTTGAAGAAGACCCACATTCGCCTGCACCGTCAACATGAACTGGTGGTGGAATTCGGCGTGATGTCCTTGAAGGTGACTGACCTGGATCTGTTGTTGACCCATGCCTGTGAAGTCGTCGCTGAGGGGATGAGCACTCGCTTCGCCAAGGTGCTGCAGCCGGCAGAGGAGGGGGAGGGCTTCGTCTTGTCCCATGGCGTGGGCTGGGACGCTTCTGACATCGGTCAGGCTACTGTGGGTGCTGATGAAGCAAGCCCGGCAGGCTATGCATTGGCTACCTACAGGCCAGTGCTCTCGAACCATTTGGGCATGGAGAACCGCTTCCGAACACCGGAATTGCTGAAGAAATACGGAATCGAACGGGCTATCAACGTCCCGATCCGGGGCGTGCTCAGCCCCTTTGGCGTCCTCGAAGCCGATAGCAGTGACGGGGACGATTTTGTAGAGAGCGATCTCGTATTTTTGGAGGGTATCTCCAACGTCATTTCCATGGCCCTTGAGCGAATATCTGCGGGAGGAGATATTCCTCTTCCCGATCCGTATTCGGAAACACTTCTGAACGCGAGTCCAGACTGGGTCGAGATCCTGACTTCAAGCGGCGAGATCGAGTTCATGAACGAAACGGGGCTACTCTTCCTGGCTACCCAGCTGGCGGGCGTGAAAGGCCAGCGGTGGCAAGACTTGTGGCCCGAGGAGTCTCGCTCACTTGTTTGCGAGGCTATGAGAAAAGTCAGCGGCGGGGAAACCGCTCGATTCGAGGCCTATCACCCCATCTCTGCAGATGATCCAAAATGGTGGGACGTGACGGTGGCGCCGATCCTCGGAGCGGACGGCAAGGTCGAGCGAATGATTGCCGTATCGCGAGATATCACCGAGCGTCATCAATATGAAGCTCAATTGCTGTCGCTCATCGAGGCCCAGAATAGCAAGCAAAACCGAAGCGACCTCTATCTCGAAGAGATCCACCATCGCGTCAAGAACAGCCTTCACCTGGTAAACACACTGCTGTTGCTGCAGGCCAATCTCACGCCTGATGCAGCGGTCAAATTGCAACTTGAAACCGCCGCAGGCCGAGTGGTGACCATTGCAACGGTTCACGAGCGGCTGTACCAAGCTGCCGAAGAACAAGAACTTCGTGCTCGTGATTACCTCACTGCTCTGCTGGGGGATCTGGGTAGAGCCTTAGCCGACCGGAAAATTGCGCTAGAGGCTGACGACTTCGTACTGCCCCCAGAAAGAATGGCGCCCTTGGGGCTGGTGATTTCTGAACTGATCACGAATGCCCTTAAGTATGGCAAGGGCGACATCGAGGTGAGCGTCAAGCATGCCGGCGACCATGCCCTGCTCACCGTCAGGGATGAGGGCGATGGATTCCCTGATAATTACCCTAAGCCGACGGGCACGGGCCTCGGCATGCGCTTGGTCAAAAGCTATTCCGGCTACGGCAGCGCGGCGGTTGAGGTGGATCGGTCAGATCGTAAAAGCTGTATCCACGTCCGCTTCAAACTTTAGAAACCAGGCGATTGAATGCGTCCCAATGGCCTAGCCCAGACAAATTAACGAGACCGTTGATCGGGCTTGCCCTACCTGGGTTTCCGAGGCCGCTAATTGGTCTGTAGTAGGCCCCCCCTTATGTCCAATATGGCCAGAATACGGTGGACTCGAGAGCTAAACCACGTCTGCTGCCGCGCCCGGTTGAGCCATTGCTGGTTGTGACAGCTGGTCAAAAATCATTTCCTGCAGCTTGGTTACCGGCCAAGGCTTAGGCAAGAACAGCGCATTGTCAGGGAGAGCGCGGGCTACGAAGTCGTAGTAGCCACTCATCACGATGAGGCGAGTCTCAGGGTTGAGCTGGCTAGCGATCCAGGCGAGGTCGACTCCATTCAGCAAGCCCGGCGTTTGCACGTCCGTGAGCAGCAACGCCCAGTCTTGTTTCATTAACTCCAACTTACCGGCATCAGCGGTAGCCACCGCTGTGACAACGGCACCCCAATCTTCCAGATAGAGGGTCAAAAGCTCTCGAATCAAGGGTTCGTCCTCAACGATGAGGACGGCAGGATGGTCTTTTTTCGCGACGGGGTGCAGCTCTGTCATTACTCATACTCGGGAGAGCGGCTGCTGGAAGGGAGAGACATCCAGGTCTATCTGCTGAATTTCAGCGAGACGTAGCAGCGCGCCATCACTACGACATCGCGGTTGCTCAGAAAATTCAGTTCGCTTAGGCACACTCAAGGTGAACCAGCCTCCGCCAGAGAACTCCAATCGAGGGGCTCATGAGCCGCTGTGGTGATGCAACGTAGCGGCATGAAAGCGTGAAGCGGCGTAGGGACTAGCCGTGTTACAGGGCAAGGATTTGTTATGCAGCGTCAGAATGTTGAACAAGCCGAGCAATTGGTGGCAGAGGTACTCGTAGCGGCCTGCCTGGCGGCGGCGGCTGACGAAGCCTCAGCCAATGAACGCAGTGTCGTCCGTGAATTGTTACGTTGTGCCTTTGAGACACTCTGTGCCAGGCGGATCTCCGTCCATGCGCAGGTCGGGGGGCGGGAAGTCAAGCTGCCCTGTGCCGAGGACGGAAGCGTCGTTGTAGGGCACCTAGCGAACTTTTTGATGAGGAAACGCGGAAGGCAGGTGATGCTAGATCGAGCTCGCCTCCAATCTCATGCCACGCTCTTGGCGATGGGGGAGTGGTGCCGGTCGGCATTGAGGAGCAATCTTCGGAAAGCTTTCAAGATTCTTGGTCATACCGAGTTTTGCTGAAGGCATTGAGATCGCATACGTCACATCTCGACATCTTGCTACGACTTTTCCGCTCGGCGGGGATGCGTTGCCGCTCAGCTGCGCTATGGTACAGACACCCTGGCATAAGACTAAAGTCGTAGGAGGGCGGCATGCGCATACGCGGTGACATTTTCTGGAAATGGTCAGACCCGACGCTTCATCACCGAACTCACGATGAGACACTGGACGACGGCACGACGATGGATATCCAAGTGCGGTTATCGCGAACGGGCAGCACGCAAATGTTCATAGGCGTGTATGCCGGCAGTGGTATGGCACTGCATGAAGAAGCCTTTGACACGCGTCCTGGAGAGTCGATGACGCGTGCCTTGGCCTGGGGGGTTGGCCGTGCGAGGTGCCTCGCTACCGAGCGCAACAAGCCTTCGCAACGGCTTGCTTGAACAAAATGCTGGAAACCGTGGGTCGCACTCTTTCTCAGCGATCCACGGCTTGATGAGTTCAGGCGACATATTCCGCTTTGAGAGACTGAGGTAGGTGAGGCAAATCGGGTTTCAATCCGCCCGACATCTTCATCCACTCGGTGAGCCAGGCGATGACCAGAGTGCGAGTCACAGGGCTGGGCCCAACCTGGCGCTCCAGTTCGACAGCTATCTGATCCAGTCGCGCGATCTCAGCGTCAGTTGGCCTAATTAATCAGTCATTATCTTGTTTTCCTAACCCTTGTGCTGATTCGGTTCCAAGGCGGATATAGCCAGAGCACGACCCCGGCCAGCAGCCCACGCCATGGCTCGAGTCACCGATTCACCAGGGCGTTTTGCATACGCTTCCTCAATCCTTGCCAAGCCCGAGCGCTCATAGATCCCTATGAACAACTGAGTGTCCCCAGTCCGGGAGAGCCGAACCTGAATATCGAGTTTGGCTCCATCATCTAGCTCTTCCTCGTGGGAATGGTGCTGCAGGGCTGGATCAGCCCATGCCCAAAATACTGTTCCTCGATGTCGCATCCTTGCCTCCTGATTACCTCTCCTTCAAGCGAGCTTAGTCCGTTTCGTCTACGTCGGTGTTCTCAATCATTTCAGGACATTCCAGTGCATGCTCAAACATGACTCTCGTGATTTTCAGGTGCCTACAGGCTGGAGCTGCCCCAATAGCTTTCATACGCATGATCATTGCCCATGAGCCATGCCTGTCCTAATTCCTCAAGCGCGGCGGCTCCAGTGGATGCTTGCCAGTGAACTCAGCCGTGCAGCATGAGTAGTCTTGAGGTTTTTGCACAATGAGACTAATACTTAGGTCATGCCGGATGAGGGATGATCATGCAGATACGCTTTGTTGTGGTTCCCGCTGTACCCACGGAAAAGGAGATTTTTCCTCGCCGCATCGGAGTTCCCAGTGCTTCTGGGGCAGGCTACGACCTCTACGATAACCATAGCAAAACCAGGTTGATTTTGAATTTCCCTACTCGTGCCGAGGCGGATTACGAATGTGCCCGTCGCAACAACCAATGCGGCGCGAGTGGATCAACCTTTACAGAAGTTGGCTCAAGGTATATCGGGCGCGGGTTGCGTTCTGAAGGAGCTGGATCCAGGTGTGTAGGCCATGGCTGAAGCTTCATACTGACACCAAGCACTACGATCTTAACCCCTCCATTTCTGAGTGCGGACGTATGACCTGAACTCGTTTCCGAACGTTGGTGTCATCAGCATAAGGAAGCCCATCCCAGCGTTCAGGATGCCGCCCATCTTCCAGGTGCGATCCCTCATGAGCGTCACCACGCATCGCCCGCTCAGAGCTAAGGCCACGATCATCTGCTCACGAAATGACAAGGTTCTGCTTGTCCGCAGGAAGGGTGCTAAATGGAAGTTTCCGAGCGGACTGCTCGCGACAGGTGAGGCGCCAATCGTTGCCGCTGCTCGCGAGCTTTGGAAGGCTCTGGCGCTTCATTGCTCAGGCTTAAACCCTGTGGGCACCGTCGAAGTAGGCAACGTTCTCCACCACATTTTCACGACTGACGTACCCGACGGTTGCTGCGTCGCTCTTGGCAGAGGCATCGTCGCCTGTAAGTGGATTTGTTGGGAGGATTTAAGCTCAAGCATGCTGAAGCCCACAGCCGCTGCTTTGCTTTCACGAGATCTGCAAGAACTCGTTCACCATGATGAGCGCCCGGAATCAGTGTCGGCTTTCAACACAAACTGAACGTCAGGATCAGCGTTCGGGTCGGATTGTTAGCTGCCATGAAAAGGGAGGTTGACGATGAAAGCGATGACACGACTGTTCACGGGCCTGGCATTAGTTGGTGCTATGGGGGCTTCTTCCGCTTGGGCTGATACGCCCGGTGCCGACTGGAAAGTGAACAAGGATCAGGCCGAGGCAGCCCTGAAAGGGGCAGGCTACACCCAGATTACCAAGATCGAAGCCGACGATGGTCATTGGGAAGGCGAGGGTATCAAGTCTGATGGCAAGCGGTACGAATTCCAGGTAGATCCGCACGACGGCAAAATCATCAAAGACGAACTGGATAACTGATCAGGGCGGGTGTTGCTCTCTGAGCGGCCCGTGTTTAATGCACGGGCTTTTTTTCAACTAGCAATCCGAGATAACTCTTTCCGCCTCATCGCCGGCCAGCCAATCGCCAGTGATGGGCGTGCTGATGCGATAACTCTACGAAGGGAAGAGGTAGGGGAAGATGCGCCTGCCACGCGTCCGGGTCGACCTGTCATGGGGCACCCGTAGAGAGATGATTAGCCAGAGCTTCACGACACGAATTGACTGTTTACAACAAAAAGATCGGGCATGAGCAAGGCCAGGGGTTCCAACTCCCTGGCCCTGAACAACCTTAGCGATTGTCTTCAGTCATGCCGCTGTCTTCGTCCTGCACCGCTTGCGAAGCTTCGTCAATTTCGCTTTCGCCATTGTCCGATTTGGGCCCCGTGGTATGACCTCCCATGCCGCCTCGATGAGCTGCACCAACTGCGCCCTGGTGGTCGCTTTGGTATCCACCGCCTAAATCCTGACCACCTTGATGCAAATCTCGTTGGAGGTCGGATTCGCTCTCCGATCTGCCACCTCTTTGACCAGGCTCAGATGGTAGGTGTGCGTCATTCTCGAAGCCATCAGGATTCTTTTGGGTGGTGCCGCCTTGCTGACCGCTCTTGTCCTGATCGTTTGCCATGATCTCGCACCTCGTTTGTTCACACAGAGGGCCTGTGTGTTCTGTTGAGATGCTTGGCGAATTGGGGAGGCTCCCTTTACTTTCGTATTAGCTGACCGGGTGCGCGAAAGACCGTGGAGCGCAACGAATCGTGTAATAAAGGTTGCTGCATAGCTTGGGCAGTTGTCCGCGCTCGATGTAGGACTACCCGGCATCCAAGAGAGGCAGGCGCTGCCTGATGTCGGCGATGAGCCGCCGACCTTCTGCCTCCATCAGATCGCCGTAATTGGCAATGGCGGCACACCCTCGGCACGTGAGGATAGCTTTCTTGTTCAACCTCTGTGGTACTACAAGGTCTTGCCCACCGCATTTGAGACATCTCAAGGTGACGCTCACAGTTTTCCTCTCCATGGATGTTGATCAGGATCCTTCCCTCGCCGTGCTGATCACTAAACACGGTGCGGTACATGGAGTGTCGCGGTGGGCTGATCGTTCACTTTGAGACAAGGACTAGGCCAGGCGTTTGAGTGACGGCAACTAGCAAGCGGAGCGCGCAGCCCATGGATGGGCGGAGGCGTGAGGATGGAAGCCCGGTAGGGCCGTAACCCTGGCATCGCCAGGGTGCGGTACACGACAGCCGCTCCCCCGAAAGGGGGACACGCCCGAGGCCCCATCCACACAAAGCTGATGCAGACGGCTATTGGCTGGATCGGCTATTCGTAGTGGATGGTGTAGCTGTTGCAGAGCGATGTACATGGGCACCGGTTGGATCGGTGATTTGAATGACGTTACCGTGCTGCCAGCCATCAGCCTGGGGATCAGCATCAGGAATACGAATGTCAGCCCGCTCAGCTTTGGTTTTCACAGCATCCACACCCAGGCGCCGATTGCGCTGTTCGACCATGGCAGCGTCAGCCTGCCCATCTGCGGTGAAGCCCATCATCAACTGCGGTACGCCCACTGGCAGCGCTTTGTCCTGATCGGTGTGCCAGGTATGCCATGTCTTCCCATAGGTATGCGCCAGGCGCTCCATCAGGGCATGCTCAGCAGGTGCAGGAATGCCCGGGGCAATCAGCTGCCCAGAAGAGACCTCGTAACCATGGCTGTGCCACATCGCCTTCTCCTTGGGCGGTAATCGGGCAAAAAGCTTCTCGTCGATGATGTACTCGACGCCCATGATCTTCGCACCCTTGGTATTGCCGTCGAATATCACACACTGGATGACATCCTCATTGAGGATCGAGCAGTAGTGGTGCGCTTCCATCTGCACCTCCGGATGCCCGTTGTAAAAGTGAAAGCCATCCAGGTAGGCGTTGATGGCCTCAATGGGCGGCTTGGACTGCAGCGTCGCGGCGCCGGCTTCCAGCAAATGGGTTGTAGCAGACTCGGGCCTGCCTGGTGTTTCCACAGGAGACTTCGTTTCAGGAGCGGAACAGGCCCACAGCAGAGTGCAGGCGAGGGGAAGGGTTATCGTTTGGAATAGCTGTCGCATGAGGAAGGCTCTGGCTGGTGTCCTTAGAGGACAGCCTTGGCCGATAAAGCGGACAGCCCAACGGACGAATGGCCCGTGTCGATGAAGAATTGCGGGCAAAAGAAAGCCCGCTGCTAGGCGGGCAAGGGAGCTTCTATCACACGTAGGGATAGCTAACGTTCCCACACCGTATGTGAAAAGGACGTGAATACACGCGGCGGTGAAGGCGCTGTCTGTCCAACCCCGCATTTAAAGTGGATTTAGTCTAGCGGTTGCGCACGGTATCCAATGCAGGTGACCAGACGTTATGTCCGCAGCGTTCACACACGACTGAGTCTTGAGCTTCATGGAAGGTTGGGAAGCCGCAGCTGACACAGCAGTGCAAGCCAGCGTTCGGCGGCGCCAGGTACTCTGGACGATGTTCGACTGGTAGCACCGACAGCCCTGGCCGGGTGTCATCTGGCCCATAGAAATACAGACTGATATCGCCATCGGTTTCCAATAGGCCGAGTCGAACCTGGCCGAGATGCTCCACTCCTTGTTGGCGCAGCTCCATGAAGAGCTCGTTGGACGAGATGTTCAAATTCCGCAGCGAATGGATCTCGTACATTCCGTCCTTTACGACCGTGATCGGCAACCCATCGATCCAGGCCTCGCATGTTCTGCTGCGCCTCATCATGTAGACAGTTCCGCGATAGAGCAGCAAAAGCGTGAGGAAAACCAATGCGACCGGGAGGAGGGGTACATCTTCGTAAAAGGTAACATCGCCTGCGGCTGAGCCCAAGGTGAGGATCACCACGAGCTCGAAACGGGACAGCTGCCTAATTCCGCGTCGACCACTGAATTTCAGAAAGAAGAATACGGCTAGAAACGCCGCTGAAACGCGGAGAGCGACCTCGAGTAGAAAGGTCAGTGGGAACTCGCCAATGAGCATCCGCTGCAGGTCAAATGAAACCATTTGCCGTAACCCATCCTTCGCAATCTCCTGTTACGGGTTGACCCGCATTTCTCGTTCTTGGTTCAGGGGTGGTGTCAGCGAGACACCTAATCTTGGTTGTTGCTAGGAAGCCAGGGAGGCTGAAGACTTGAATTGACATGATTGCCTTTGGCAATGATATGATTGCTAAAAGCAAGCATTGAGGCTGGTCATGCATAACACCTTGCGGGAGCGCGCAGACGTCATCCGCTCATTCAATCGTTTTTATACGCACCAGATGGGGTTGCTCGACGAACATCTGCTTCGATCAGAGTTTTCCCTAACTGAAGCTAGGATCCTATTTGAGCTTGGCGCAGGTCGCCCACTCACCAGCGTTGATCTTCGGAGTCACCTCAGCCTAGATGCTGGGTATATGAGCAGGGTAATAACAGGCCTGGAGAAACGTGGCCTGATTGAGAAGGTACGCTCTGACCAAGATGCTCGAGCTTACGAGATCCACCTGACCCATGAGGGACAGATAACCCTGGCATCGCTTGAGGAGGTATCTCGAGACGCGGTGATGGCGCTAATTGAGCCTCTGTCCGAGCCCCAGCAGCGCCAACTGACTGAGGCAATGAAGCAAATTGAAGGGCTTCTTGGTAAAGCAGATCGCTCCTACCTACTACGTGATCCCCAGCCTGGCGACATGGGGCTGGTCGTTCAGCAGCAGGCCGCACTCTACTCAGGTGAGTACGGCTGGAACTCCGAATTTGAGGCTCTGGTAGCGGAGATCGTCGCGAAGTACCTCCGGGAGTTTGATCCAGCCCGCGAGCGTTGCTGGATCGCAGAGCAGGGCGGCCAGGTGGTGGGATCAATTTTCGTCGTTCGGCACGATGAGAACACCGCCAAGCTGAGGATGTTGTACGTCGACGCTCGTGCGAGAGGCCTGGGTATTGGTAAGCGCTTGGTGGATGAGACACTACGATTCGCTCGTCAAGCTGGTTACAAAAGGATGATCCTCTGGACGACCAGCAATCTCACGACCGCCCGTAAGCTCTATCAGGGTGCCGGTTTTGAGCTTACTGAGGAGGAGGAGGTCAACAGCTTCGGCAAAGATTTGGTTAGCCAGACTTGGGCTCGCGATCTTTAACTATCTTCAGCTTGTCTGGGCTGCATTGACCAACTGACGAGAAAACGCTTAACTGTACGCATATACAGTATAGGCGTTTTCGTCATGGTCACGATCCTCGGCCCCCTCGAACCAAGCGGTGCGAAACTCCCGCTGTTTTCCTTCCATGTCCCGGCAGGTTTTCCTTCGCCTGCAGCTGACCATCTCGAAAAGCGCATTTCCTTGGATGAGCTGCTCGACGTCAGGGCCCCGCACATTTACCTGGTGCGTGTAGAAGGCGACTCGATGATTGGTGCCGGCATCTATCCAGGTGACCTCGTGATCGTGGATCGTTCCATTGAGGCAGAGCCAGGCCACATTGTCATCGCCGCAGTGAATTGCGAACCGCTATGCAAACGGCTGGCCCGTGACGGTAGCCAGGTGGTACTGAAATCGGAGAACCCGCGCTACCCATCAAGGTACCTGCTGGAGGGGGAAGAGCTCCAGGTGTGGGGTGTTGTCACCTACAGCGTGCGCAGTCATGACAAAGTCTGAGAGGGTCTTCGCCCTCATCGACTGCAACAGCTTCTACGCCAGTTGCGAGCGCGTATTCCGCCTCGACATTCGCAACAAGCCGGTAGTGGTGTTGAGCAACAACGACGGCTGTGTAATCGCTCGCTCAGCGGATGCCAAGCCTTTCGTGAAGATGGGTGAGCCGTACTTCCAGATAAAGGACAAGCTCCGTAAGCATGGCATCGTGGCGTGCTCGTCGAACTATGAGCTCTACGGCGACATGAGTGAGCGCGTCATGACTGTAATCGAGTCCATGGTGCCGGCAGCGGAGGTTTACAGTATCGACGAGGCCTTTGCAGAGCTCACGGGGGTGCCAGGAGATCTCGAGCGTTTGGGCCGGCAGATTCGAGCCGAGGTATACCGGCGCACGGGCATCCCAGTCGGCGTCGGTATTGCCTCGACGAAGACCTTGGCAAAGCTAGCCAATCATGCTGCCAAAAAATGGCAGAGCCATACCGGTGGCGTTGTAGATCTGCGCGATGAAGTGAAGCGCAACTGGGTGCTCAAGAAATGCGATGCCGGCGACGTTTGGGGCATTGGCCGCCGCCTTTCTGCCCACCTGGCGGCAATGAATATCCGCACCGCGTGGGAGCTGGCCCATGCAGATGCCTGGTCGCTCCGGAAGCAGTTCAGCGTGGTACTAGAGAAGACTGTGCGCGAGCTTGGCGGTACCACATGCCTCGAGCTGGACGAGCCTGATCCACCCAAGCAGGAAATTTGCAGCAGCCGTATGTTCGGTACCCGGCTGACTGAACTGGCTCCTATCAAGGAGGCGGTGGCCACCTATACGTCCAGGGCTGCGGAGAAACTTCGCGCTCAGCAGTCGCTCTGCAAACGCCTACGAGTGAGTATCCGCACGGGCCAGTTCAATCCAAATGAGGCGATGTATGCCAACGGAATCCTCGTCGAGCTGCCATATCCAACGGACGATACGCGTTTGCTGACAAAGGCAGCGCAGGAGGGCGTTGAGCGGGTGTTCCGGGAGGGTTTTCGCTACAGCAAGGCGGAGGTGCTGCTGCTTGACCTCTGCCAGCCGAGCGAAATCACGGGTGACCTGTTCGCGGCTGCTCAGCCGGTGGCGAGTGAGAAGCTCATGGGGGTGCTCGATGCGGTGAACGGCAGGTGGGGTAGGGGAACGATGCGGTTGGCTAGCGTGCCTGTAGATCCTAGCTGGGGTATGCGTCGAGAGATGATGAGCCAGAGCTTCACAACGCGTGTGGATGAGCTCTGGACGGTTTACTGCAAATAGGGCGGTAGTACCTGAGCAAGGCCAGGGATTTCATTTCCCTGGCCCTGATCAACCTCATCGGTTGTCTTCAGTCATGCCGCTGTCTTCGTCTTGTACAGCTTGCGAAGCTTCGTCAAGGTCGCTCTGGTCATTGTCGGACTTTGGCCCAGTGGTATGGCCGCCCGTACCGCCTTGATGAACTGCACTGCCGGCTCCCTGTTGATCACCTTGGTGGTTGCCACTTAAGCCCTGGCCGCCTCCTTGGGATTCATGTTGCCGTTCCATGTTGGACTGGCCACCTGGCATCTGTCCGCCTCTTTGTCCTGGCTCAGATGGCCGGTGTGCATCGTTCTCGAAGCCATCGGGGTTGTTCTGAGTGCTGCCGCCTTGCTGGCCAGTCTTGTCTTGATCGTTTGCCATGATCTCGCACCTCGTCGGTTCACACAGGGGAACCTGTGTTTATTTCGGATGCTGGGCGGAATCGGCTGGATTCCTTTACTTCTGTATTAGCTGACAGAGGGCGCGAAAGGTCTCCAAGCGCAACGTATTGCGCAATAAAGGTCGCTGCTACGTGAATGATGAATTGCGAAGGAATGTCCGATGATGGCATTTGGCCTGGTTGCGAGATAAGCTCGGGCTTCAGATTATTATTCAAGGAAGACTATGAACAGGTTCATTGCTGTCATTGGGATGTGCTTCTTGCTCGGTGCATGCGCCACGTCCCACTACACCGCTGGGCGCGACTTCCCATCGGCGGGTGTAGCGAGCATCACCAAAGGAAAGACCACGACAACGGAGCTGAAAAATCTGTTCGGTGAGCCATACACGAAGAGTGCTGTGAGCGAGACCGATGAGAAGTGGATCTACACGTACACTTCTGGCTCAGCCCATGCGCAGAGCTACGTTGTGACGATGAAGGTCACCACCACCGGTACGCAGAAGACGTTGGATGTGCTCATCCGCGATGATGTAGTCATCAACTACACATTCAGCGAAGGGCCCGCTCCTGGTAGCAGTACAGCCACCTATTGATGAGGGAGGCACCTGATTGGACAGAACGTATGCCTATGTTGATGAGTCAGGTAACTCTGACCTAGACACATCCAAGGCTGGGAGCTCTGGCTTCTTTGTGGTTTGCTCCATCCTTGTGGCTGAGAAAGACCTGCAGGACGCCTACCAGCGTGCCGAGGAGCTTCGGCGGCAGCACTTCCAGACAGGCGAAATCAAGTCCAGTAAGGTGCGTGCGAAGGATGCTCAACGACGCGTTCGTATCCTAACCGACCTGGCGAAGCTTCCGATCAAGCTCTATTTCGTGGTGGTGGAGAAGGAGCGCATCTACAAAGATGGGGGCCTGCAATTCAAGACCTCGTTCGTAAAGCATATCAACGGATTGCTCTACGGTAGGCTTTTCAGGAACTGCCGCAATCTGCAGATGACCGTGGATGAGCATGGCGGAGTTGAGTTCCAGGAGAGTCTGAAGGCCTACGTACAAGATCGCTACGTCGATGATCTCTTCGGGGATGACCATGCGTTCCAGACGAAATCCAGCAAGGATGATGTCTTGATTCAGGTCGCTGATTTCTTCGCGGGGTCTGTAGCCCAGATCTATGAGGAGAAAGCTGTTGGCGATATTGCTGAGGTCTATAAAATGATCCTTCGCGAGCAGACCCTCGGCCTTCTGGAGTGGCCACCCAAGTTCAATTCGCTGCTTGCTCCGCCGATGGATGAGTCCAGCTACGCGGACTACCAGGTGCATCAGGAAGCTCTTCGCCAAGCAGAACTTTTCGTCGAAAAGGCCGGCCAACACCCGGACGAGGACGAGCGTCTACAGGTCAGCATCCTGGATTACCTGAGATTTCAGAGTGAGTTCGTCACGAAGGATTACATCCCTACAGCCGAGATCTTGGCTCATCTCGGTGACAAAGGCTTTGGCGATCTCTCGGAGCAGCGGGTGAGATCAAGTGGTATTGCGAAGCTGCGGGACGCCGATGTCATCATCACAAGTACGTCCAAAGGCTACAAAATCCCTCAGACAAGAGCCGATATCAATGACTTCCTAGAAATGGCATCAGGCGTGGTCGTGCCATTGCTTGAGCGTGTCAAAAAGGCCCGTGAGGTCTATAAGCTGAGTAGTCGCGGTGAGTACGACATCATCAAGGTGTCTAGGCTTATGGATCTGGAGAAGCTCCTATCCTCTCTGGACGCTTTTGCTCCAGACAGATGACTGAAAAAGACGACGTTTAATGACCTGGCCTCAAGAAGTTTCAAGGCTAGTTAAACCGAACGAATATCCAGCGCCAACGTCATATGAAAGGACATCGTTAGCGAGATGCTTTAGGATGTTCCGCCTGTTTCCCTTAACTTTGAGGATCTAATATGTCCCGCTTGGCCGAATTCCGTCAGCTCGAACAGCAACTCGCTGCCCAGCTCGCAGAACTTGAAGCACTCAAGGGCAGCTCCGAGCTGCAAGCTGAAATTCAATTTGAGACCAAACTGCGAGACTTGCTGGCTGAGTACGGTTACAGCCTGCGCGACATCATCAACATCCTGGATCCTCAAGCGAACCGTCGTGCAGCCGCCCCAGCAGCAGCTGAAAAGGCCCCGCGTCGTGCGCGCCAGGTCAAGCAATACAAGAATCCGCACAACGGCGAAATCATCGAGACCAAGGGCGGCAATCACAAGCTGCTCAAGGAATGGAAAGCCGAGTACGGCTCTGATGTGGTGGAAGGCTGGCTCGCCCAGTAACACGCTTCCCGATGGTTTGCTAAAGCCCCCTCACGGGGGCTTTTTCTATGGCGATGCTGACAGGTAATTCATCTAGGCGAGCTATCGCCACCCACAGCGAAAACGTACCTCGCAGCAGCGACTGATCTGTGATCATCCGAGACGCATTTCGTCCGCATTACCTATGCAGCCAGGCATTTTCCGAATACTGTATATCAATACAGTTATAGAGAATGCCGCCATGACAGGCACCAATCTGCCCGTAATGTCGATCCAAGAGTGGCGGCAGCTGCTCAGCGACACCGAGGCTCTGCTCCTCGCACCTAAGAAGCATCACAGGGAGCTTCTGCATCACGCATATGCGCTACGTGATGCCCATGCCGTAGACTCTGGAACCTTGGCCGATATGCTGGAGCTCGCCGACGAAGCATTGATGTACGCCCACTCCGTCCAGGCTGATCAGCAGTGGTAGGCTTAACACACGCCTTGATGGCATCGCGTCGTGTGGGATCGCTATGGCGAAAGGGAGAGATCGTGAAAAGAGATCTGAGCAAGGTGCTCATGCCCGACCACCCTCTGTACATCGAGGCTGTGGAAGCGCTGAAAATCTACCATCAAGCCCAGGCTGCGGGGGTAGTTGGAGCGGAGCTGGAGCGCCTTCGGTTAATGGCTGAGCATCGTTTTCAGGCTGTCACTGACTACCAGTTGCACGCCCTCGGCGGCCCCGCTGAGAAAGGTCATTAACAGATGGCTTACCCTAAGCAGCAAGGTGCCGAATTTGCATTTTGCCCGCTGCTCAGCGTCGACTTGGAGAAAGGTATGAGGCCCACTGATGCCATACGAGGCAAGGAAGGGGACATCCGGCGCCTGATCGAGACCTATGGGTTCATTGAGCCCAAGCTCTTCGGCTCCGCCGCTCGAGGAGATGACCACGATGGGAGTGACCTCGATCTGCTCGCCACCATTCCTTCAGCAATGGCCGGCAAAATTTCCTTGTTCGATATCGGCGAGCTCGAGGATGAGCTCCAGGCATTGGTGGGCGTGCCGGTCGACTTTCACGTCCGCAACAACATGCCTGAGCACCTCAAGCAATCCATTGAGCGTGAAATGGTCAAGCTCTAGTTGCTTGCCTGGGCTCGATGAAACGGTGAGGCAACGATGAGGTCAGGGGCACTCGTGAATGACCTGGCGACCATATGGGCTTGCTCCAGCCCTTTTGTGGTGAGGGGGATACTCGCGTGATCCCTAGTGGGCTGGCATGCGTTCGCAGCGCTCTCGCCATGTCGTATGAGCCTCACATTCTTCATCGACTATCTTTCTCTCATGACTCTTCCTGGGTCGAGGAATGCTGGCACGGAACAGTGCGGAATACTGGCATGTTCAACCCCGCCGAGGCGAAATACGCGAACGGACGCTGAGGATGGGAGGGGGAGTTCGGGCACCCTTGGCCGATTTTAGGGCGTCTGCTAGCATGGCACAATGCAATCACGATCAAGGACGAAATAATGGCTTCATTTATTGTTTACAATATTCAGTTGCTGCCTGCTAACACGAGAAACACGAAAGAAGTTGGTATTGAGGGATATAAAAGGCTTTTCGAGAAATTGCATCAAAGAACCGTGCAGGCTTTTAAAAATAAAAAGCTCACGGATATGTCTTTTAATTTGGGGGCTGATACGTATTTCGCGCCACGCAGCACGATATGTGATGATGTGATAGCATATGGTGAATGGATCAAATATCACAAAAGTGATACGGTTGAGGATTTGTATTCTAATACTACCATATTCCAAGCTGCCAAAGGAACATTTCCCGTCGCCAACCGGGTTTCATTCGACTATGTCTTTGATTACGAAAGTCATAGGATGGCAATTTCGGAGTCAGGTGGGCGCCTGCCTAAGCCTTCAGTTTGCAATGAAGCGCTAGAGGAGATCTTTTCAAAATTTGCTCTCGAAGTTTTTCCTAGGCACGTGTTGAAAATAAACTTGGTGTCCGATCCTACAGAGCTTGAGAGCGTGTTGAACAACGCAGAGGGCTTCAAGGCCGTTAGCACGACTTTAACCTTTCCTAATGGCCACCGTTTAGGTAAGCAGCTTCAAGAACTAAAAAATAAAAATGTACATCATCTCAAGGTTGAGGCTTCAACAGAATCAAAAGATTCTGCGATGCCCTCTCTGCCAGATTTCCTGAGGGAAATGGTTGAGGCATCGGTGGATTACGGTACTACCACCTTGTCATATATCCTTGAGGCAGGTGGTCGGCTGCATCGGTACACGTCGTCCAAGTACCCACTAAAAATTCGCTTTAGGAAGAAAAATAATGAGCAGCCTGCTGGTCTTAGGCTGAGGGTGCTTCAAGCTCTGCGTCAGCTGGGTGGGGCTACTCAAGGAGAAGGAGAGGATGTATAGACTTCTAGTGAAAATTCCCATACTAGGCGTAGTCATTAAGATAATGAACTCCTATGCATACGATGGTGATTTTGCTGCAGATAGCCGCTTTGCCGGAATTTGGGCTTGGATAAAAGCGTATTTTTCTGGTGTTTTAGTTTCGGCGTTATTAGCGGCGCTCCTAACTCCCAGTATCCCCAACTTTTTTTTGCCATACTGCATGAGCTTGGACTATACAGTCGCCACGTCTCCAGGAGATCTCGCAACAAGCATTTTGCCAAACCTGTTGGGATTTGGGATCGGCGTTTATGCTTTGGTGTTCGCGTTGGATAGGTCATTAGTCAAAGGTTTGCAGGAAACCTTTCAGACTTCTGAAAAATCGAGCATCCCAGGGTCGGCCCTACTGCTAAATGCTGAGATGGCGCTCCCGTTGATTATGCTAATTGCGGCAATTGTGACCGGCGTTGCTCAAAAAACTTTCCCAACTGAAGTTTGGCTAGTTGCAGGCTCTTGGTTTGCTTTTTGGTTGTCGATGTATTTTATATTGGGGCTGGTGAATTCTTTATTTATGATGGGTGATGCCCATCTATCCCAGCGGCTCAAAGATGAATAGCGAATGAATTATTTTGCCATACTTAATTGGGCAGATGCTAATAGGGGGTAGGTGCCGTGCTCGCTCAGTCTGTCGTAACTACAAGCGTTCAGGGTAGGGTTTCTGTGCGTGCATTGATTTGCGACTCAGAATATATAATTATTTGGCCGATGTCGTACGCTTTAGGTTGTGGATTGTTCATCTAAATATCATTTTGGGTTTCGGGTAGTGCCGTGAAAGAAAAATATCATAAAGAATTGGTGTCCGAATCGGGCGTGCGGCTGGTTCATTTTTTTGCGGGGCAAAAGCCCCATGTGTATGGCGTATTATATTTTGCTAATATTTTAATTTTCAGCATTATTTATTGTCTGACGCCTGGAGGATTTAAGCAAGAAATAGGCCTCGGAGTGGCTCTATATTTTAGTGTAGTGACTGCTACTACGCTTGGGTATGGCGATATTACTCCTGTTTTGACAGATTCTGCTATGCCAATGCTTGTTTCACTTCAAGTTTTGATTGGGATTTCTTTGATTGGCTTGTTCCTTAACTCCCTTTCTTACCGATTGAGCGAACAAAAGGAGAAGGTCATTCAAGCAATTGAGGAATCTATTAAGGAAGAGCAAATATCCAAAGCTTTAATGATGCTTCGCCCAGTTTTAGGGCCGGGCCTGCGTACACTGGCTCAACTCTACAAGTTTACCGCTCGCAACGAAGCTCCCGAGTATGACGTTAGGCCAAAAGAGTTTTTAAATGAGGATTTTGCTCGTCAGATAAATCAAATGGTTTATTATAATGTGCATAAGTACGCCAATCATGCAGCTCCAATGCATAAGGTGTTTATAGATGAGAACAATAAGTTTCTAGCTGGTCTTGATAAGTATTTAGTGACATTCTCTCATAGCTTGCCTGTTTCAATTTTGGTAATGCTTACAAATCTAGGTCAGCATCGTTACTTTACAATTGCGGAGATGTATCGGGCATCACATCTCTATGTGTTGGAGCAAGGAGGCAAGAATTATCCCGAAGACTTTCCGCTTCCAGGAGGAAATTTTGATCAGGTTAATCAGGATGTGATATTGGATTTTATCTCGCAGTTTTTAACTGTGATTGAAGAGATTGATAAAAGAAATCCAACTGATCCAGTGGTAATGACTGTTAGCCTTCGGAATAATATACTTCCCGGCGTAGGCGCTGGCCTTTATCCCACTCCCTAGCGCTGATATCTCTAGCAGTGTCTGGGATTGAACATGCCTGCGATGATCCTGGCGTCCAGAAGGGCATGGTGAGGCAGTTCTTCCCCATCTTTCGTTGTGGTCAGGGTCGTGGCATCGATGGGGAAATTCCTGACGTTCTGGGGCCATTTCCCATCGTCATAGGCGAGCTCGCAGAACAGCTCCCAGTCGTAGGCAGGTGCGTCAGTGGCAATCTCGAGCTCTTCGTCGTAGGTTGCCAGGAACCGCAGGAGCGCCGCTCTGGCCTCCATGATTGGCATGGCGTACTCACCACCCCATAACTGCGGCAGTACGATCTCTTTCACGAAATCACTGCAGTCTTCTTCTCGCCACGCGTCGATCAATTCCACGTAGAATTCCCTGCGATCCTGGCCAACCAGTGCCAGGGAGATCAGCTTCGCCTGCGCGTTGAGCTGAGTGAACTCACAATCGAGAAAGAGCCTCATCTGTTGGAACCTCTGCAATGACTAGGGCCCGCCTGAAACTGTCCCAGGAAGGCTGCCTGTGGGAAATCGCCTTGGCGTATTTCGGCCCCGAAAAGCTGTTGGAAACGATTGTAGATCTGTGGAGCGGTGCGAGCCCTCCCACAAGGCCGACCGTCGAGCACCTGTCGACTGACACGCTACCCGCAGATGTCGTGAATATACTGAAAATTGCCCAGGTGCGAGTCGGGGCCCTCGTTCCAGATCTCGTGCCTGTACCAGGTGTTGTCACGTTGTACGCCCGGCACGCCAACGACCTCTCCGATGGGATCCTAGCAAGACTGCCGAGAGGCGAGCTCACCCGTACCTTGCGAGGATCGCAGTTAGAAGTCGAACTTGGCCTGTGACGTCCACCTGCGGCAGGGAGAAGTGATGTGACGATTGATCATCGGCTGCGGAGGCTGGAGATCGCGAGGCGCAGAGCGCTGTGGGCACTTGCCGATCTACAGCCTGGAGACGCTCGCGCTGAAAAGGTGCTGGCTGAGCTCGACGAGGTTGACCAGGGCCTGCGGGACATCGTGAGTGGTGATCAGCTCTCCGCCCAGGAGCTCGTCGATGTCGTCACCACGAAGCTCCACAGCGGCGTTCAGCTGCTCGTCGAGGACAGCATCCCCGAGCCATGGCTGCAGCGCTTCCAAGCGGCAAGTGTTGGCTCTACCCGCCTGGCAGAGGGGCCCTATCTGCGCGACTTCGAGAAGTTCGTGGCCGTGTGGCACCAGGAGCTTGAGCACCTGAGCGCCCATCGCAGCAAGAGGTCGCGATGAAGAGAACGATCCTGGGTATGGTAGAGGCCGGCGAGCCGCTCTTGCAGCAGGCTCTCCAAGCCGTCCGGGCGCATCAGAAGGCTGTGGATGAAGGGCGACCAGCAGAGGAGATCGAAAGGCTTCGTCTTGAGGCTGACCACCTGTATCAAACCGTCATCGACTACCAGTTGCACAAGGCTGGCACGCTTGGGCAGTCAGTCCATTAGTGGATCGCAGAGGTCTTTGCGTTTGTTGGCAAATTCGCAAGCGGAGCGCGCCGGCCTGAGCCAGAGGCGAGAGGATGGAAGCCCGCAGGGCCAAAACCGGGCGCAGCGGGGTTTGGTTCACGACAGCTGTGCCCGCAGGGCCGAGCCAGCAAGTTTGCGGATTCAAGAAATCCCTAGAGCCCTCGCCATGCCTGGCTTACAGCGAGGTAGTCTCCTGGTTTTTTCGGATTTCTTTGCGGATTTTTCCCCAGACCGTGCGCATGTCACGGCACCTCAAGCGGTACAAGCTTGCAGGCGGGCTTACCGTTCTTGGTGATCACGAACGAGTGCCCCTGCTGGAGGAGCTTCATGATCCTCCGGAAACGCCGCCTCGCCTGCGTTGCGCTGATCACCTGCATGTTGATGCCTCCCACGGCGAAGAAGGTAAGGACGGAGTTGACGGTGGCCAGCATCCGCAGCTAGCCACCCCCAGTTCACTTACATGTCAGGATGGATGTCGTCGAAGACGTTGACGTCCAGCTCGAACTCCAAAGTACCGAAGCGGGCCAGCAGATCATCCCGCAAAGCTCCCTCGGCATACGATTCAACGTCCACAAAGTAGCTGTAGATCATCCCGTCATCAGAGGTGTTCACGGTTACTTCGGCGTCTGCAAGAAGCTCTGCATCATCCAGGGATATCCGAAGCTCACTCGCCAGCGCTTGCGCCATGCTACTCCGGGGACGGTTCTCTTCGGCTTCAGCGGCCTGCTGCTGCGACATGTACTCCCATTCATCCCTGCGATCACGGTCTGCATCCGTTTCGCTGCCGGTGATGGAGACCCCGTCTTCCCCAAGCGACCACTTTCCTTCCCGCCGAATCAGATCAATTTCAGCCTGGAGGAAGAAAGCCGTTCCGTAGTAGACCCGATCAGGATCCTGCTTACCTTTCCAGGTGATTGACATGTCCAACCTGAGTACACCAGTCGCATCGTCATAGGCGGCTGACTCTACCTCGTATTCGTCGATAGCGAACTCGCTGGCGTTGGTCTCGGCCATGGGGCCGGAAAGCAGATCCTCCAACTCTTGATCCAGCTCGGAGAACACATCGTCCTCGTGGAAGGCGTCCTTGAAGTCACGCACGCCAAAGGCGGCGAGCATCAGCCGAGGATCCGTGGAGTTTCGCCGGGCGACGACAACAAGCTCGTGGTATTCCTCGAACCCTGCCTGACGCGCAAGCGCTTCTTGGGCAGCAGAAAGCTTCATGTCGTGTTCACGAGCATGCTGCTTGGCTTGCGATTTGATGATGCTGAGAGGGGAAAAATCGGACATAGCAATGTCTCCAAAACCATTCGACGCTTTGGTTACCGATTGCCTGTTCACCGGGCAGCGCCTGGTTAGGGACATGCCGATGTAAAACGAAAGGGTGTATCTACGATGGGCTATTGCTTCGCGAAACAGGCGCCAGGCGACCATCACCGCCTGGCCTGATCATAAGTCAGCCAAAATGACTCCGCAACAGGCTGCGGAAAGGGCAACGCCAGGTTAGTTTGACGGGGGGAGGATGCTCGGGTATCAGAAACGACCGCAAGCGGAGCGCGCAGCCAGGAAGGCGGAGACGCGAGGATGGAAGCCCGTTAGGGCCAAGACGCCGCAATGCGGCGAGCGGCTTGGTTCACGACAGCCGGCCCGAAGGGCGCGCCCAGGACGCTTTTGCAGCACTGGCCTACCTAGAAGAGTTCCCTGTTTGGAGGTGGTGGTTCATCGTCTGAATCCTGCTGCTGCCCAGAACCAAACATTTCATCCTCTGACCAGTCATCCGCAAACAAGAAATTTTCTTCGGTGTAAGACGACATTCCCAGATTACCACTAGCCATAATTTCGGGAGCGTACTTGCGGAACAGCCGCCCACCGAAGAGCAAGTGGCCTACTACACATTCTTCGATGACTTCAACAGTCCAACATTCCAGCTGTACGCCAGAACCGATGTCTTCCCATGCCGTCTTGAGCGCATCATAGTCGAGATCTTCGCATTCAGAGTCATAGACGACGGTGAGCGTACCCTCATGCGCATGTAGAAGCCTGACTGGCGCCATAACGTCACGGACGATTGCTTGCTCGGCCAGATAGATGACTCTGGTATCAGGTTCTCCATCCCACAAGACAGCGAAGTTAAGAAAGCCTACACGCTGTTCGTCCGTTGCATAGGCACCCAATGATTGCGGGGTGCTGAAGATCGTAAATCCACCTTCACCGTCATCGTTATGAGGCTGCTCGAACTCGGTATACAGGAATCTAGAGTAGATCATGGCTGGCCCTCATCGATAGAAGGGAGAAAGCTCAGGCTGTCGTCGGTGTAGTCTTCCAGGTCATTTTCGTCATAGCAAGGGAGCTCATACGGACTGATGCCCAGAGTGGTTGACTCCATGATCTCTTTGACCACAGGCCAGAATGGGTAGTCAGAACGACCTGAGTAGATCTCGTCTTCGCTCGCGAAAGCTACGGTGTAATGCCGACCCGAATAAAGGTGGGTATCGATTTCCCAAATAGCCTCGATGGCTGGGATGCAGCTGCTAGATACCTTGCTATCCAGAAAGATATCCAGACCATGCTCATGGATAGCGATCCGCTTCACCGGAGCCAATGCTCCTCGGAGATAAGCACGCTCCAAGGCCATCATGAAGCGATGATCGAGGTAATCGCCGTGCATCACGCAAAAGGTCTGTTTGGCGGGCTGGGTCATTACCCGGAGGTTTTCGTCTTGCCACTGCAAGCAGCTGAAGATGA
Organism: Pseudomonas sp. C5pp; assembly: GCF_000814065.1. Taxonomy (NCBI): domain Bacteria; kingdom Pseudomonadati; phylum Pseudomonadota; class Gammaproteobacteria; order Pseudomonadales; family Pseudomonadaceae; genus Pseudomonas; species Pseudomonas sp. C5pp. The sequence continues at coordinate 174,924 of NZ_JWLN01000003.1, forward strand.
CGTAGTCGGGCCCGCCGACCAAGGCTACTTGAGGGCATTCCGGGCGGAAAAGAGGTGCTGATCTCATGACCATTTCTCTCCTGTGTGGTCATAAAAAATGAAGACCATTAACCGGGAGTGGTCAAGGAAGCGAGAGTGAAAAAATGAAAAAATACCCATGCAATTCAGTATCTTAAGAGCATACCCTTAGACTGGGAGCCAATGTTAAGGGCGATTTCTTATAGAGCAACCGTGCAAGCCAGATGCTGACGCGAATGCGAGGCAAGCTGAGCGCTATGAGTCGAGACGCGAAGAACCGCACGCGGAAAAACGCTGTGGGCGCTTGCCGATCTCACACCTGGTGATTTTCGGGCCGCCTATGCTTTAGGCATCTTTTCCCCCCCCATCGAAGATCTGCTTCGTACAGGAAAGGGCAGGCGGTAACAACCACCTACTGATCAGCAGTCTGGTGATGGATTCGGATATACCTGGCCGAAGGCTCTGTAAAGCGCCAGACCATACGGTAGGGGTTGACCGGGGCAGCTTCGAGCAGCCAGCTGCGGATCGGAGCTGAACCGTTGTCGGGCCGCACCTTGGTGGGCTTTGTGCTTGAGATCTTCGGGCTGCAATACAGATGATGATGATCGAGCTATGGGAAGGCGATGCCTCTAGAAACCCGGCTGTAGCAATATAGAAGTGGATAGATGGGTCTTCCGAATTCAAATATATGAGTAGCAACGAGATATACAAATGAAAATTTTTTTGGGGTGCGAATGTTTCATGGCTTTATACAAATAAGAATATCTTGGGATTTATTGTTTTTTGTAAGTGCTTGTCTGATATCGTTTTTTGTTTGTAGTTGGTGATTTAATTTTCTCTAAATTGACATATAGTAGATTGTTATTCATATCTAGGGTGGTAACTTCCCTACTTGCTATGCTTGCCGTGTGAGCTACTCTCAGCTAGTGCTTAGAGCGCTGTTGGATTACGGTTCAGGGTGAGTAAGAGGATGGTATGAATATGAGGATCGAAGCTCACGGGCACGACCTGGCAAATGGTTGTGTGCCCTCCTCAAAGGGTCGGCAAGATCCTGACGGTTCATAAAGTTGAGTTTGTTCGACTGCCCCCTTGATGCAATTTTGGTCGGTAGGGGGGGCACGACCTCAGCGGCTTTAATAGGCTTTTGGAGTTCTGCATTGAATAATCAGGCATTTAACTCTATAGGCAATACTGTTCGGTCGGGTCTGATACTTTTCTGACTCGGCAATTGACATGGTCGCGGTAGATGAAGATCAGCTGTATATATGTCACCTCTATTTTGAATCTACGTCGCTCGCAATATTGATTGCGCCATATAGTGCGCCTGAAGCCGCGTGGCTATCAATGGTAGCAATGGTTTCTTTGATAAATGCCAAAAGTGTTCCATCAAGGAGGTGCCAGCATGCCAAATTTAAAATATGTGGTGAGAAAGGATGTCTGGCTAGGGCGTAATGCCTTTAAGTGTCTATCAGAAGCATCGCCGGGTGTATGGGTGAAGTCACGGGCTTTTGAAGTTTTCATTATATGGATGATTGGGTTGGGGTTCAGCTTCAACACGATGAAATCCTACTCCTACAAGGGTGCTTCTTTTTTAGATTATCTAGTTGTGGGGTTGGAGGTTTGCGGAGCCGTAGATAGGTCAAACTACATCATGCTTGCTCGATTGTATCACTCCTATATAACTCAAGGTTTGAGATCTATGTCGCCATTGGTGCAGGCGATTGCTAGACGAAGACCCTCTCCAATGGTAAGTAACAAAACATCCGGGATTCATCATGCCGCAGTACAGCAACTGATTGAGTCGTGCTATGAGCATTGCGCAGATGCCGCAGCCTGGCCACCAGATACTGACGTGAGTGACGAGATTCAACTAATCGGTAGCTTGAAGAATGTCGGGCAACCTAGGTCGGAGCAAGAGATTCTTGTTTTAGAGGGTATGTATGGTAGGAAGGTAAAGCGTTCAAGAAACTCCAAAAGAATGCGTGTTTTTAGCCACTTGCCGAAAGCCAAGAAAAATAATGATCCCTACGAAGAAGATAAATTCTTTCCACTCGATAAAATTGGCGAGTTAATAAGGTCTGCTCCTTCTTATCGAGATGCTGCGCTGTGGTCTCTTATAGCAGCAACCTCTTTGCGAGCATCTGAAGCTTTGCAACTATTGTGGGCGGATATTGACTTCGAAAGGCGTGAGGTCTATGCGGTCAATCCTTCAGATCGAAGCAGCATGCAAGATTCATATGCCGGCCTGAGCGCTAGTCAAATTGACATGTTGTCATGGAAAGGGCGGGTGACAAAATATACATTGCTATTGGAGCCATACGGGGAGATGTTTTTTGAAAATCTTGAAAAATATTTGAAGTACGAATATCGGGCACATGTAGATAATGATTTCGTGTTTCAGTCACAATTTGGATATCCATTGTTCCTCTGTGATTATGGGAGCGTAATTGCAGAACCATTCACTCGTGCAGCTGAAGGTGTGCTGGGGTTTAAGACTGATCGCTACAGGTTAAAGCTGCATAGCCTGAGGCACAGTTATTGTTTTTATATGAAGAATTTCGTCGAACACACCGATGGGATTGGCTTGTCAGATTACGAGGTCATGGCCTTGACAGGACATGCCGACGTTGCAAGTGTCGCTAGGTACGCAATTGTGAGTCTCCAGTTACTCAACGAGAAGCTTTCGGTCGCTTTTACTGCTTTCAAAACTGATGGCAATAAAGGTGTGGATGAGATGATTATCGGATTTCATGAAAAAAGGATTGCTGCGTTGAGGCTGAAAATAGCCAGGGAGCAGTCAGGCAATAAAAGTCAGGAGTAGTGAATGATTAATATTACCGAAGGTATTATTTTCCTTGTTTCAGCGCTTCAGTTAATGGAGTGCTTCCGGGAGTCTGTTGTCCGGCTCATCCATGCGTTAGATGAAGTTTCCGGTGTTAAGCCACGATTTCTTAAACGCTTCAGTTCGTATCGGCCATCTCGAGATGAAATTTTTACATATATATCTGAGCTTCTGGAGGCTGCGCTGGAGGATCGAGAGGGTTTGCTAAGTGAAGCAGAAATTGTAGTTCTGGTGCGTATAGGTCACACACCGGATGTTGGCAGGTCTACACGGACGCAACTGAATCACATAATAAAATTTCTTTTAATTGATTTACATAGGATGCAGTGTTTGATACTGCCATATCGCTTCACTCGCCCGCAGGCATCTTGGATAGATGAGGTTTCGGATCGATATGCATGTTACACATCCATCGCGAAAGTGTTTCGGGAGTTAGACATTATAAGAATCACAAGGAGTAAGGCGCCCCGTCAATACGATCCTCAAGAGCGAAAAGAAAGGACTGTTATTCAGATGGGGGTGAAGCTTGCCCTTGCGTCATCTTGGTACAAACCTGAAGATGTTGGCTTGGAGGATATTCGAAAGTGGAAAGAGTTTAGCTTGGACGAGTCAGAGAAGAACTCTCCTTTGCCTTTGGATCAGATAGTTGATGTGTTGAAAAAGAGATTTGGAGTAAGGCTTTCAGTTGATCCGATTCAAGTGAGGGAAGCGACTATGAATTTAACCAAAGATGCGATTGACAGAATGGTCAGTCGAGGGCAGCAAGAATTACTTGAGTCTTCGTTCTGTAATTATTCAGATCCGATTAAGTTGGTTTCTTTCATGATGGATGATTTAAAGCTCGCTGCTGCTAGTTTTTACGGGATGGGTATCAAAAGATTAAACCTTGAGGTTGCATGGGCCAAGGTGGGAGTAGATATAGAGGTTGCAGCGAATACTTGGCTACGGCTCCAGGCGGAATACGCGGAGGAGCAATCTTATGAGAATTCCCAAATTCTCTTAACATGCTTTGGAAGATTCAATTTGTATCTGTTTGTGTATCTGCCTGCGTGGTTTAATAAGAATCCAGGTGCGGAATTTCTGTATCCTAAATTCCCAAATATGTTCGTGGGTCGTATTTTTTATAAGCCGAAATTAAAATTGGATGGAATGCGCCCTTTATCATATTGGGAGTTTTCTGAAGTTATGGGTTATGAGTTTTATTATGCTGTTGGTAACAGCCTGAGGCGATTTTTTCAGCATCTGATTGATTTCCGCCCTGATGCAGCAGGTTGTGAAAAATTGTCTCAGCCTATATGGTGGCTACCTCCCACCCAAAAGGCTTATCGGACAAATAAACACACATTTACATCTGAGCACGAGGATGTTTATGTTAAGTATTTGGAGGCAATAGCGACTGCGGAGCCATTCCTGGATGGCTATGTCAAGGGTATGAGGTATAGGTACAGTGACAATGAGTTGGCTGTTTTGGACTTTAATGAAATCGGATATGTGCCAGTCGTATATCTGAGTGACGGCCTGCATCCTATTCTGTCTGTGAGTCGAAGAGCCCTTGTGCTTCTTAAGATAGGCAATGAATATCGTTATAATCCGGCTACTACAATTTTCCCGTATTGTTTGGTTAGGGGTGGCCTGAGAGGGCAGAACTTACAGTGGCTAAGTTGCGACACATATGCCATTCATGTGGATCGAGATATTGATCCGCAAGTAGGGTTGTCCTATTTGTTTATAAATACGGATAAAATTAGAACCGAACCTTTCACTGTTCATTGTCGCTATGCCGTAATATCGCAATTAGATCGCCAGGCGAAATGGCGTGCGGATATTTTTTCTGAAACTAAAGCCCCTGGATTTGGGAAGAGCTGTTTTTATGAGGGGAATGTCAATTCAAAGTGGGGTGAGATTAACTGTCTATTTTGTAATGATGCTCATTCTGGATATCCAGTCAAAGATGAGATGTATGCCCAGGTAATTACTCACTCGATGTTGGATTTTCAGAGTTGGATGCGCAGGAATGGTGATGGCACAGTAGAATGTGCAGCATTCATGGGTAGTCCACGCGAAACAAAATCTCGAAAAACTGACTATTACACGTGGGAGCAATGGCAGGCAGTTAGGGTGAAGAGTGATGCAGTGAAGGTTGCAACATATGCTGATCCTCAATATGGAGAGTTATCTTTCTGCCCTGTTCGAGTACGGTCGAAATTGACCGGCCACAGCGGGAGGGCTATGCATATCACTCATCTTTTGAGTCGACTAACGCCAGAGGAAGTGGCGAAAACTACAGGTCAAACTGCAAAAACTGTCATGCATTATGACACTGGCGCTGACGACTTCCGGCGCCGGTTTGCAGGTGTAATCAATACTAAGGAGCCGTTGAAGCGTCCGTTAATCAAGCGAGCTGATGTTGAGGGACAGTTTGAAGCATTGCTTTTGAGTCGCGGTACCGGCGATGTGAGTAGAGTTATTAATGAATTTGGTTTGCTGAATTTTTCTGATGTGGATGATTCTAATAATAAAGAGCCAGGCGCATTTGAGATTATCGCCAATGAGAAGTCGGCAAATTTGGTGCAGAGTTCTACTCATGTTTGTGTGAGAGGCTATGTCTGCCCTGCGCATGTAATGGTGCGTTTTAAAGGGCGAAAAATTTGTCCGTGGTGCCCATTGGCAGTTTGGTCGCTCAATTCAATTTTTGCTGTGTCCGCGACGAGGCATCAATTGGCTGAAGACTTTGAACGAATTCAAAGTAGATTGGCCGAGAGCAGGGATACTTTCTCGTCCGAAGAGCTGGCAATGCTGGAGCGCGAGTTAAATTCGCTTGGTGAGGAGCTTGTTGCTTGGTATTTTTTAGAGAGAACATTAGATTCTCTAGTTTTTAAGCATCGCGAAAGTGCTGTAGGTTATTCTCATGTTGTTGGTGACAAAGATCTGGTGACCAAAGTAGTAACCCGTCATGTTGTTGAACGAGGCTCAGCGGAGGATTTCTTACGGAGGTTGGATGAGGTAGTTGAATTCCCTACTACTATGTCGGTCGGCTTCAGAGACAAAGTTAATCGTGCGATTAGGTTTATTCTTGCCCAGAAAGGCGAAATTTACCAGGCGCTTTTAGAGCCTGTAGTAGTTAATCCTGAAACACGGCTCGCTGCTTTATTGAGAGAGGAAATAAATAAAGCCGACTTTGATTACAGCAAGTTGTTGAGGCTTCTTGAAGTTTCTGATGTCGAGTGGTTCAAGCATGTGGCTGATGCTAGAGGCATTAAGGAGGATGGGATTGATTCATAAAGGTGCGATACCGAAGCGAAAATCTGACATTCAGAGGATTGAAGCTCGAGCCGCGATTTTGGTGAGGGTGTTAGAAGAAATTGCAGAAAGAAAATTAACGTTTCTTTCAAAAAAACGTCTTCTCATCTATGTTGCTGCGGGTATTGAAGATGCCGAAAAATTGGCGCTTCAGGGAAGCGTGCCTGATGGTCTTGTTGCCGTAGCGGACAAGGCCGCTCATGTCAGCGTGAGTGGGCTTTACAAGTCAGAATTTTATTCGGCTATCGTTGATACATTTATATTGGAAAATCCTCAGTGCGTGATAAATAAGTCAAGAAGAAATGTTAGGTCTGATGCTAAGCTGAGGTTGCAATGCTCAAGGCTGTCTAATGAATGCGCTAGGTTGGCTGCGGAGTTGAGCGAGGCAAATAGTCAGTTGATCGAGTTGGAATTGACTGGTGGAAAGATTGCTTTACACTCAGGCAGGGATGAAGTTACTAGCGCTTATTTTGCTATTGATGCATTAATTGAAGAATTTGGATCATTTCTTAAGTTTGATTCCAGTGGCGTGTTTCTTGATAACGTTCTGCAGCGAAGAATTATTGGTATGGATGTTATCAAGGGCTATTTGGAGTGGAAGCAGAAGGAAATTAAGCCTTCTACTCCTCGCAGGAAGTAGACTGCAATATGTAGGTCGAAACGAAATGATTTGACCCTTGGTGCGGAATTTTTCTCACCCTGCTTCCGGTGGTAATTATCAGTTTAGGTAATTAACCGCATCCTACCTCGATCTGCCGGGTGCATTGTGGGTTCTTGACGACAGGCTGGAAAACGGGCGTTGCAAGGGTGTAATTGTTCGGGAGACCGGTTCCTCGGACAGGGTCATGAGTGCTTCGCAAATGTTCTATTAAAATCAATATGTTATCGAGTTTTTTGCAGTCTTGAGGATAGTCCTCCCCCAGATAAAGGTTCAATTCCTGCCTGGGACGCCATTTCCTTTCGTTCCCTTACCGCGTCCACCTGGTGTTGGTGACGCGAAATCGGGAAGCCTTGAAGCTGCGTATTCCTACATCCCCAGATGCTTCAAGGCCCACAGCACTCCCATTCCCACAATCAGCGTCAGCATCGTGCTGCGCGTACGCCACGCCACCAGCGCGGCAAGTATCGCCGCTGGTATCTGTGGGTTCATCCAGTCGAACCCCGCCTGCCGGTCCGGGAATACCACGGCCGGCAGTACCAATGCGGCCAACACGCTGGCTGGCACATACGCCAGGGCGCGGCGAAACAGTGGAGGGATGCGCAATGCCGTGTGCAACTCGATGAACGACAGGCGGATGGCGAAGGTGCCCAGGCCGATAAGAATGAAGGTCATCCACTGGGTCGTTTCGCTCATGATGCTTCCTGCTCGGTATTGGCTTCTGCCGCAGTTTGCTGTTTTTGCCAGTTCTCGATGGCAAGCCCGGCGATGATGCCGCCCAGCGCGCCAGCCAGCAGGCCGAGGTTGTAGGGCAGGTCGACGGCCAGTACGGCGAGCACACCGCCGGTCAGCGCTGCGCCAAGCGTGGCTGCATTGCGAATGCCAGGTATCAACAGGGCCAGGAACGACAGGGGGATGGCAAAGCCGAGCGACCAGTCTTCAGGAATGCTCGCGCCCAGGTACATGCCCGCCAGCACCGAGAGGTTCCAGCCAAAGAACATGGTGATTGCCGTACCGGCATAGTAGGGGTAGGCATACTGCCCCAGTCCACCCGTGCCCATCCTCAGCATGCACAGGGCGAAGGACTGGTCCGACAGCATGTACGCCATCGGCCACTTGTGGCGGCGCGGCAGCTGGCCCAGGTGCGGGGCCAGGCTGGCGCTGTACATCAGGAAGCGCAGGTTGATCACCAGTGCGGTGACTACCATGGTCACCGGCAGGGCGGCGCTTTGCATCAACTGCATCACCACCATCTGCGCCGAACCGGAGTAGAACAGCAAGGTCATGCCGATGGCATCGGTTGGCGACAGGCCCATGCCGATCGCCTTGACCCCGGTGATCAGGCCGAAGGGCACGATGCCGGAGGTCAATGGCAGGGCGCTGCGGGCACCTTGCCTGAACGCTTGGGGCGCGCTTGGATACGGCATTTGAAGTCCTTGAAAGTGTGCAGGCGGTACAAGGGCGGCACGTCCACGTTAATGCGCGCGACAGTTGGCCACAACGCCAGAGCCAAGGGCAACCAGGTGGTTGCCGCGGTGGAGGAGGCGCTGTTGCATCTGGCTTGAGCGTCCTCGATCCATACCTGCTCTCACAGCGCCGCAAAAACAGGGCGTCGGGGCTATTCTGTTCGGGTGCGCCAGCCGTCAGGGAGAGCGTCAATGAGTCAGGATACCCGGCCGGTACCTGCCGGCTTCAGTGAGCAGCAGTTGCGTACGTTGTTCGATCTTATCAGCGATGGTATCTGGGACTGGAATGCCAATACCGGCTACGTCTATCGCAACCCGGGCTGGTACGCCATGCTTGGCTACCCCAGCCACTCCATGGCCAACTCGGTGCTCACCTGGGAAAGCGTGATCCACCCGGAGGACTACCCACGGGTGATGGCGCATTTCGAGGCGTACATCAACCAGCGTAACGAGCACTATCTGGTCGAATACCGCTGCCGTTGCCAGGATGGCAGCTATCTGTGGATAGAAGACAGCGGTTACATCATCGCCCATAACGAGGACGGCTCGGTGGCGCGCATGCTTGGTGCCCACCGCAACATTGACGCCAACAAGCGCCTGGTGGCGCAACTGCAGCAGAGGAACCAGTCGCTGGAAAGCCAGGTGGCCGAACGCACTCGCGAGCTGTCCTGGGTGAACCAGCAGTTGCAGCGGCAGTTGGACGAAAACCGCGAGCTGGCCGAGCGTGATGCGTTGACCCGCATTGCCAATCGCTATCGGCTGGAGAAGGCGCTACAACTGGAGTGCGAGCGTGCCCAGCGCTTTCGCCAGCCGTTGTCGCTGATAGCCATGGACCTGGACGACTTCAAGCCGATCAATGACCGCTATGGCCATGCCCATGGCGATGCGGCGCTGTTGCGGGTGGTCGACGTCCTGCGTGCCTGCCTGCGGGAGCAGGACCTGCTGGCGCGCTGGGGTGGGGACGAGTTCGTCATCGTATTGCCGCAGGCCTCGCTGGGCGAGGCGCTGGAGGTGGCTGCACGCTTGCGCCAGGCGATGGCGCAGATAGAGCCGGTGGGCGATTGCCGGCTGACCATGAGCTACGGTGTGGTGCAATGGGAGGAAGGGGAGGACCAGCATGCACTGCTGGCGCGTGCCGACAAGGCGCTGTACCGGGCCAAGGGGAACGGCAAGAACGCCATAGCCGAGTAGCCTGTGCCGGCCTCTTCGCGGGTAAACCCGCTCCCACAGGTGCGCCACTGCTCTCACGGGCAGTGATGTCCCTGTGGGAGCGGGTTTACCCGCGAAGAGGCCGGCACTGACTCGCCCATGAAAAAAGACCCGCAACGCCTGGGGCGCTGCGGGCCAAATCGGCCTCGGCCGCTTCAGTGTCAGATATGCAGAGCGTGGCCCAGGGCGCGCAGTGCCGCTTCCTGCACCGCCTCACCCAGTGTCGGGTGGGCATGGATGGTGCCGGCCACATCCTCCAGGCACGCGCCCATTTCCAGCGACTGGGCAAACGCCGTCGACAACTCGGAAACCGCCACGCCAACCGCCTGCCAACCCAGGATCAGGTGGTTGTCACGGCGCGCCACCACCCGCACGAAACCGCTTTTCGATTCCAGACTCATGGCCCGGCCATTGGCGGCGAACGGGAACTGCGCGACGATGCAGTCCAGCCCTTGCTGGCTGGCTTGCTCCGGGGTCTTGCCGACCACCACCACTTCCGGGTCGGTGAAACACACCGCGGCGATCGCGCTGGGTTCGAAACGGCGCGCCTTGCCGGCGATGATCTCGGCGACCATCTCGCCCTGGGCCATGGCCCGGTGCGCCAGCATCGGTTCGCCGGCCACGTCGCCGATGGCCCAGACGTTGCGCATGCTGGTCTGGCAGCGCTCGTCGATGGCGACGGCGGCGCCGTTCATCTTCAGGTCCAGGCACTCAAGGTTGAAACCTTGCGTGCGTGGCCGGCGGCCCACGGCCACCAGCACCTGGTCGGCTTCCAGGCGCAGTTGGCCGCCCTGGCCATCACGGGCCAGCAGGCAGCCGCCTTCGTAACCTTCGACGCTATGGCCCAGGTGCAGGGTGATGCCCAGCTTCTTCAGCGATTCGGCCACCGGGGCGGTCAGCTCGCTGTCGTAGGTTGGCAGGATGCGCTCGCGCGCCTCCACCACGCTGACCCGGGCGCCCAGCTTGCGGTAGGCGATGCCCAGCTCGAGGCCGATGTAGCCGCCGCCCACCACTACCAGGTGCTGCGGCAGGGTTTTCGGCGCCAGGGCTTCGGTCGAGGAAATGATCGGCCCACCCAGCGGCAGCATTGGCAGTTCGACGCTGCTGGAGCCTGTGGCCAGCAACAGGTGCTCGCACTGGATACGCTGGCCATCGACCTCGACCTGCTTGCCGTCGAGCACCTTCGCCCAGCCATGGATCACCTTGACCCCGTGCTTTTTCAGCAGCGCGGCGACGCCGGTGGTCAGGCGGTCGACAATGCCGTCCTTCCAGGCCACGCTCTGGCCGATGTCCAGGCGCGGCGAGGCGACGCTGATGCCCAGCTCCGACGGGCCGGCAAAGCGCGAGGTCTGGTGGAACTGCTCGGCCACGTGGATCAGCGCCTTGGACGGGATGCAGCCGATGTTCAGGCAGGTACCGCCCAGTGCCTGGCCTTCCACCAGCACGGTGGGGATGCCCAGTTGCCCGGCGCGGATGGCAGCCACGTAGCCGCCAGGGCCGCCGCCGATGATCAACAGGGTAGTCTGGATAGTCTGTTGCATGCTCACTCCACGAACAGGCAGGCGGGTTGTTCGAGCAGGCCGCGCACGGCCTGGATGAACAGCGCGGCGTCCATGCCATCGACCACGCGGTGGTCGAACGAGCTGGACAGGTTCATCATCTTGCGCACGACGATCTGGCCGTCGATCACCACAGGCCGCTCGACCATGCGGTTGACGCCGACGATCGCCACTTCCGGGGTGTTGACCACCGGCGTGCTGACGATGCCGCCCAGTGCGCCCAGGCTGGTCAGGGTGATGGTCGAACCGGACAGCTCATCGCGGCTGGCCTTGTTGTTGCGAGCAGCGTTGGCCAGGCGCGAGATCTCGCCGGCATTGCTCCACAGGCTGCCAGCTTCGGCATGGCGCAGCACCGGCACCATCAGGCCGTTGTCACCCTGGGTGGCGATGCCCACATGCACCGCGCCATGGCGGGTGATGACCTGGGCTTCGTCGTCATAGGTGGCGTTGATCTGCGGGAAGTCGCGCAGTGCCACGACCAGAGCGCGAACCAGGAACGGCAGCAGGGTCAGCTTGCCGCGGCTGTCGCCGTGCTTGCTGTTGAGTTGCTGGCGCAGGGCTTCCAGGGCGGTGACGTCGATTTCTTCCACATAACTGAAGTGCGCGACCCGGCGCTTGGCGTCCTGCATGCGCTGGGCGATCTTGCGGCGCAGGCCGATCACCGGTACCTGCTCGCTGTCGGTGCGCTTGGCATAGCCGCTCGGCGCTTGCCCGCCAGCGCTGTGCGGCTTGCTCATGAAAGCGTCGAGGTCTTCGTGCAGGATGCGCCCGGCCGGGCCGCTGCCATGCACGTAACGCAGTTCGATACCGGCATCCAGGGCGCGCTTGCGCACCGCCGGCGAGGCCAGCGGCTTGTCGCCTGGCTGGCGCGGCACGATCGGGGCTGCCTCGTGGTTGACGGCGGCCTGGCACGCGGCCGGTCTTGCTTCCTTCTGCGGCTCTGGCCTGGCTGCCACAGGGGCTGCGGGGGCTTGGACCTGTTCGGGCTTTGGCGCATCCTTGGTGGGAGCATCCACATGGTTGCCGCTGCCTTCCACTTCGATGCGGATCAGCTCGCTGCCGACCGCCATCACTTCACCCGGCTGCCCACCCAGTGCCAGCACCTTGCCGCTGACCGGCGAAGGGATTTCCACGGTGGCCTTGTCGGTCATGACGTCGGCCACTACCTGGTCTTCGGCGATCATGTCGCCGACCTTGACGAACCACTCGACCAACTCGACCTGCGCGATGCCTTCGCCAATGTCCGGCATCTTGATGACGTGCGTGCCCATTCAGACCTCCATGACCTTTTTCAATGCCGCACCTACCCGCGAAGGCCCTGGGAAGTAAGCCCATTCCTGTGCGTGGGGGTAGGGGGTGTCCCAGCCGGTGACGCGCTCGATCGGCGCCTCCAGGTGGTGGAAGCAGTGTTCCTGCACCAGCGATACCAGTTCGGCGCCGAAGCCGCAGGTGCGGGTGGCCTCGTGTACCACCACGCAGCGGCCGGTCTTTTTAACCGACTCGACGATGGTCTCCAGGTCCAGCGGCCAAAGGCTGCGCAGGTCGATCACCTCGGCGTCGACGCCGGTTTCTTCGGCGGCCACCTGGGCCACGTACACCGTGGTGCCGTAGGTCAGCACGGTCACGTCATTGCCGGGGCGGGTAATGGCCGCCTTGTCCAGCGGCACGCTGTAGTAGCCATCGGGTACGGCGCTTTGCGGGTGCTTCGACCATGGGGTGACAGGGCGGTCGTGGTGGCCGTCGAACGGGCCGTTGTACAGGCGCTTGGGCTCCAGGAAGATCACCGGGTCATCGCATTCGATCGAGGCGATCAGCAGGCCCTTGGCATCATACGGGTTGGACGGCATGACAGTGCGCAGGCCGCACACCTGGGTGAACATCGCTTCCGGGCTCTGGCTGTGGGTCTGGCCGCCATAGATCCCGCCACCGCAGGGCATGCGCAGGGTCAACGGGGCGATGAACTCGCCGGCCGAGCGGTAACGCAGGCGCGCCATCTCGGAAACGATCTGGTCGGAGGCCGGGTAGAAGTAGTCGGCGAACTGGATTTCCACCACCGGGCGCAAACCGTAGGCACCCATGCCCACGGCGGTGCCGACGATGCCGCTCTCGGAGATCGGCGCGTCGAACACGCGGGACTTGCCGTACTTGTTCTGCAGGCCTTCGGTGCAGCGGAACACGCCGCCGAAGTAACCGACGTCCTGGCCGTAGATCACCACATTGTCGTCGCGCTCGAGCATGACATCCATGGCCGAGCGCAGGGCCTGGATCATGGTCATGGTAGTGGTGGCCATGGCGGTTTCCGGGTTGATGCTGTTGTTGTGGTCGTTCATCTCAAACCCCCAGTTCCTGGCGTTGACGGCGCAGGTGATCGGGCATTTCCTTGTACACGTCCTCGAACATCGAGGCAGCACTCGGGATGTGACCGTTGGCCAGCGTGCCGTACTGCTCGGCTTCCTTCTGCGCGGCTATCACCGCGGCTTCCAGCTCGGCAGTGGTGGCCTGGTGTTCTTCCTCGGACCAGTGGCCGATCTTGATCAGGTGCTGCTTCAGGCGGGCGATCGGGTCGCCGAGCGGGAAGTGGCTCCAGTCATCGGCCGGGCGGTACTTGGACGGGTCGTCCGAGGTCGAGTGCGGGCCTGCACGGTAGGTAACCCACTCGATCAGGCTCGGGCCCAGGCCACGGCGGGCGCGTTCGGCGGCCCAGCGCGAGGCAGCGTACACGGCGACGAAGTCGTTGCCATCGACCCGCAGCGAGGCAATGCCGCAACCCACGCCACGGCCGGCGAAGGTGGTCGACTCGCCACCGGCGATGGCCTGGAAGGTGGAGATCGCCCACTGGTTGTTGACCACGTTGAGGATCACCGGGGCGCGGTACACGTGGGCAAAGGTGAGGGCGGTGTGGAAGTCCGACTCGGCGGTTGCGCCGTCGCCGATCCACGCCGAGGCGATCTTGGTATCGCCCTTGATCGCCGAGGCCATGGCCCAGCCGACCGCCTGCACGAACTGGGTCGCCAGGTTACCGCTGATGGTGAAGAAACCGGCCTCGCGCACCGAATACATGATCGGCAGCTGGCGGCCCTTGAGCGGATCGCGCTCGTTGGACAGCAACTGGCAGATCATCTCGACCAACGACACGTCGCGGGCCATCAGGATGCTTTGCTGGCGGTAGGTGGGGAAGCACATGTCGGTGCGGTTCAGCGCCAAGGCCTGGCCGCTGCCGATGGCTTCTTCACCCAGGCTCTGCATGTAGAAGGACATCTTCTTCTGGCGCTGGGCGACCACCATGCGGCTATCGAAAATCCGCGTCTTGAGCATGGCGCGCATGCCCTGGCGGAGAACTTGCGGGTCGATGTCTTCGGCCCACGGGCCTTGCGCGTCGCCTTGCTCGTCGAGCACGCGGATCAGGCTGTAGGACAAATCCGCGGTGTCGGCAGCGTCGACATCGACTGGGGGTTTACGGGCTTGACCTGCATCGTTCAGGCGCAGGTAGGAGAAATCGGTCTGGCAGCCTGGCCGGCCGGTAGGCTCGGGCACATGCAAACGCAGGGGGGCGTACTCGTTCATGCTTTTTACGCTCGCTCGGGTATTTGTTTTTGTGAGCTCTGAAGCGGCCGCCGCTGAGTACCGGCTTGTGACTGGTAGGTCAGCGTCCCCTACATCTTAGTGGTCCGGCCGGAGAATTTTTCTCTCAAGTTGGTTGCCTTTGCCGAGCAGGGCAGATAAACATTCCGCATAAACACAAAAAACCGGTGATTTTGTCTCATGCGCAAACTCGATCGTACCGATATCGGCATTCTCAACAGCCTGCAGGAAAATGCCCGCATCACCAACGCCGAACTGGCCCGCTCGGTGAACCTGTCTCCCACGCCGTGCTTCAACCGGGTTCGGGCCATGGAGGAGCTGGGGGTGATCCGCCAGCAGGTGACCTTGCTGTCACCCGAGGCGTTGGGGTTGGATGTGAACGTGTTCATCCATGTGAGCCTGGAAAAACAGGTCGAGCAGTCGCTGCATCGATTCGAGGAAGAGATTGCCGAACGGCCCGAAGTGATGGAGTGCTACCTGATGACGGGCGATCCGGACTACCTGTTGCGGGTACTGCTGCCCAGCATCCAGGCACTGGAACGGTTTCTGGATTACCTGACGCGGTTGCCAGGAGTGGCCAACATCCGTTCCAGTTTTGCCTTGAAGCAGGTGCGTTACAAGACGGCTTTACCGCTGCCGGCCAATGGCATGACCTTGCGGGAATGAGGGCGGCTTTGACGGGGGAAGCCGGTTATCAGGCCAGCCGGATATTACTCAAATAGAAGTTGAGTATTTCTCCCGGTATTGCGCTTGCATTCAAAAACTGTGAAAGCGAAACGCTTGAGTGCAGTCCGGTGCACGTGCATGAACACGACATGACCGACACTGGACGCGCCCTTGATTCAAGATTTGTCAGGCAGGGGACTGCGCCGCAGCAATTTTGCTTTTATGCTTGGCTGCAACCCATCGCCACCTGACCCGGGAGCCGCAAGGGACCTATGCGAAATATATGGAAGCCGTTTCAGTCGTTGTATTTCGCCGCGCTGATGATGTTGATCGGCTCGGGCCTGCTCAGTACCTACCTGGCCCTGCGCCTGGCAGCCGATCATGTCGATAGCCTGTGGGTGGGTGCCTTGATGGCGGCCAACTACTTTGGCCTGGCGGTAGGCGGCAAGGTCGGCCACCGGTTGATTGGCCGGGTAGGGCACATTCGCGCCTACGCCACTTGCGCAGGCATCGTCGGTGCGGCGGTGCTCGGCCATGGTTTGACCAGCTGGTTGCCGGCCTGGGTCGGGCTGCGGATGATCGTCGGCCTGGGAATGATGTGCCAGTACATGGTCATCGAGAGCTGGCTGAACGAGCAGGCCGACGTCAAGCATCGTGGCGCGGTGTTCAGCGGCTACATGATCGCCTCGTACCTGGGCCTGGTGCTCGGCCAGCTGATCCTGGTGGTGCACCCACAGCTTGGCCTGGAGCTGCTGATGCTGGTGGCCATGTGTTTCACCCTGTGCCTGGTACCGGTCGCCATGACCCGGCGCATTCACCCCGCACCATTGCGCCCGGCACCGATGGAGCCGAAGTTCTTCATCAAGCGGGTGCCGCAGTCGCTCAGCACGGTGCTGGGTTCGGGGCTTATCGTCGGCTCGTTCTATGGCCTGGCGCCCTTGTATGCCTCCAGCCAAGGCATGACTACCGAACAGGTCGGTCTGTTCATGGGTAGCTGCATTTTTGCCGGCCTGCTGGTGCAGTGGCCGCTGGGCTGGTTGTCTGACCGCTACGATCGGGCGGTGCTGATCCGCAGCGTGGCGGTGGGGTTGGCGCTGGCCTCGGCGCCGCTGGCGATGCTGCCCAGCGTGCCGCTGGAGTTGCTGTTCGGCATAGGCTTCGTGATTTCGTTGCTGCAGTTCTGCCTGTACCCGCTGGCGGTGGCGTTTTCCAACGACCATGTGGAAAGCGAGCGGCGGGTGTCCCTGACCGCGATGCTGCTGGTGACCTACGGCGTGGGGGCGTGTATTGGGCCGCTGGCGGCAGGCGTGCTGATGAAGGTGCTGGGCCCGCAGATGCTGTATGCCTTCTTCGTGTTCTTTGCTCTGGTGCTGGTGTGGCGTATTCGTCCGAAGGCGGTCACCGGGCTGCACCAGGTGCAGGATGCGCCTTTGGGCCACGTTGCGATGCCGGCTGCCGGTTCGCCACTGTCGGCGGCGCTGGACCCACGGGTGGATGAGCAGACGGTGCAGGAGGTAATGCAGGCGCCGGTGGCGGCTGAGGATACCGAGGCGGAGGAGAAGGGGGCTGACAAGGAGCCTGAGCCGGAAGGTGAGGTCAGCAAGTCGGTGTAGGCCTGTGCCGGCCTCTTCGCGGGCGCGCCCGCTCCCACATGAAGTTGCGCCGGGCTCAAGGCTTGCGCTGTACCTGTGGGAGATCTGTCGCGTAGAGAACAGAATCCGCAAGCAGTACGCGTACCCTGTGGGAGCGGCTTTAGCCGCGAAGAATCCAACGCGGTGCATGGCACCGGCTGCGCCGGTGTTCGCGGCTAAAGCCGCTCCCACAGAATCCCTGCTAATTCAATGAGTTATGTGAAGCTCCTATGAGAGCGGGCGTGCCCGCGAAGAGGCCGGCACAGGAGAATCACAAATGAAAACGCCACCTTGATAGGTGGCGTTTTTTCATTCAGCCGACGATCAATAGTCGTCCTTGTCGAACCGCCGCGCTTCACGCTGCAACTGGTACACGAAGCTCTCGACCTTGCGCTGCGCCTGCCCGGTAAGGTTATGGAAGCGCACGCCGGCAAAGGTGGTGTTGATCCGCTCTTCATAATGCAGGTGGCGCAGCTCGACCATGGTGTCGACCAGGCCCAGCGGGTTCCCCGCCTTGAAACGCTCGTACACCTGGCCCAGTTGCAGGCGATCCTCGACATTGCCTTCGAAGCGCAGTTTGCAGCCGGTGGCGGAGATGTCCAGCAGCTTGCCACGCAGGGCGCCGTTGCCCTTGAGGTGGGTGCCATCGAGGATGATATCGACCAGCTGCGACAGCTTCAGCGCGGCGCGGAAGGCATTGCGGCGCTGGTGGTAGGTCATCTCCAGAGGCATGGCGCCGCGGTAGCAGCGGTGGCCGTCGACTTCGCTGATCTTCAACTCGTGGTTGCAGTCCCAGGCGATGCGCACGCCATCGTGGAAGCCTTCGACGCGGAAGTGTTCGCCGTTCTCGATGAACTTCTCACCGTCGCGCGGGATCATTTCGTCCAGCGCCAGGGTATTGCTTTCACGGTCCACGTGCACCACGTAGCTCTGGAAGCGCTGGCTGCGGTCGTGGAAGGTGATGATCAGGGGGTCGTGGCTTTCCTGCAGCTGCCGCAAGTTGGCCGCAATCTCCAAAGGGGTGTTCAGCACCTTTGGCGGCTGCGGGGCATCGGATTCATTGAACACGGCTTATCGTTCTCCAGGCAAAAGCGACACACGCAATTAACGGCATTTTGCCAGTATGTTCCGTGCCTTGATAGAAAAAATCACACTTGGCTGAGCGCCCGTGGCTTGGCCAGCGGCGAGGTGCTGCCGCGGCTGTCGTAGAGCGACGGAGAATCGCCGCCCATGAGGATCCGGATCTGGTTGTTGGTGACGTGCTGCTGCACCTGGATGATCCGGCCATTGGTCTCGTTGAGCTGCTGGCAGGCTTGCATCAGCTGGCTGATCACATCGAGTTGCTGCAGCAGCAGTTCACCGTTCGGCGATTGTGCCGCCACGGCCTCCACTCCGGCGCGATCAGGGCTCAGGCCAAGGCTGGCAAGCAGGTTGTTGCGCCGCAGGCCTTGCTGCTCCAGCAGCACGATCAAAGACTGCTTGCGGGCCAGGATATTCTCCAGTGGCGCCATGTCGCGGCCATGCAGGGCGATCGCTTCCTTTTGCAGAAGGTCCAGCAGCTCCTGCATAGGGGCAATGTCATCTTCGATCAGTTGCAGCAAGGTGGTGTCGTGCATGGCTAACTCTTGGCTTTTCTAGCGTCCGTGAAGTCAGCGCGCCGAACGGTCAGCGCTGGGCTTCGAAATCGAGCAGTTTGCTGGCGACCCGGCCGGCATCGACCTGGTAGCTGCCGTCGGCGATCGCCTGTTTCAACTGGGCCACACGGGCACTGTTGACCACCGGCTCGTCGCGCAGCTTGTCGCTGATCTTCTGCAACTGCTGGGCCTCTTGGCTGAGGTGTACCGCTTCTCCGCTGGCGCTGGTGGCGGTTGCCGCTTCCTGGCTGGCTGCCGGTTTTTCGGCGCTGCCGTTCGCGGTGTTGCCGCGCACGCCGCCCGTGACGGACGGAGAGTTATTCAAACGACTGAAGTCGATGACCATGATCAGAAACCTCTGGGTATTTGGACGCTTGCCTTGTTTTCGGCCAACCCGAAAGAAACTTTAGGCACAAATGCATAGCCGCCTGTCAGCAAGCTCGCGAACCCGTTTTCTGACACAGTTTAGGAAAAGCGGTTCCTCACCGCCAGCGCAAATCAGTGGGCTGGCTACATACTTACCTCGACCTGCCCAGGGCCGGTCACCCTGGCCTTGATCACCCGTTTGGAATTGAGGTTGCGCACCCGGATCTGTTCGCTCAGGCCACCCTTGCTCAGGGCTTCGCCGGGCATGCGTACACTCAGGCTGCCACTGCGGGCGATGATCACCACGTGGTCACCCTTGCGCACCACCTCGGCCTGTTCCAGGTGTTGCGGGGTGAGTACCTGGTCGATCACCGTGGGGCGCAGCATCTTCATGCCTACCGCCTGTTCCAGTTCGGTCAGGAAGCCTTGGCCCAGGGTGCCGACATCCCGCTCGCGCAGGGCCACATCGCCTTCGCCCACCACGTTGTCGCGCTTGAGCGGCCGGGTCACCACCACCACATCGCGGAACAGCCGCACGGTGGCCGGCACGAACACGGTCCAGGGCGCTGAGCCTTCGCAGCGTACCTTCACCGTGACGCGGCCCAGCGGCTGAGCCGGGCTTTCCAGCGAGGCGTCCAGCTGCTGGCTGCACAGCGGCATACGCAGGCGCGGATCCAGCGGGTTGACCTGGATCTCGTAACGGCCGGCGGTCTGGGTGGTGGCCAGATAATCTTCGACGCTGAATTCAAGAAACCCTTGAGTGACACCGATAAGCTGTTCAGGCAAGGTAAACGCGTCCGCTACCGTGCGAACGCCGGGCACCAGAAGGCACAGCATGGCCAGCGAGCCAGTCAGCAGGCGCGTCAATCGTCGGAAAAATGTCGTTTTCGTGTACATGGCGCTCAAAAAAGCAAAGCCCGTGCCGACTCGCTACCTGAGTTGCAACGAAAGGCTGAAACATAAAGGAGTCTGGCATGGCAGGTGTTATGGATTCGGTCAACCAGCGCACGCAGCTGGTGGGGCAGAATCGCCTGGAATTGCTGCTGTTCCGCCTCAATGGCGAGCAGCTTTACGGCATCAACGTATTCAAGGTCAGGGAAGTGCTGCAATGCCCTGCGCTGACCCTGCTGCCCAAGGCGCACCCGGTGGTGCGTGGTGTTGCTAATATTCGCGGGGCGACCATCCCGATCCTCGACCTGTCGATGGCCACCGGGTTGCGGCCGCTGCAGGAAGACACGCGCAACAGTTTCGTGATCATCACCGAGTACAACACCAAGACCCAAGGCTTCCTGGTGCATTCGGTGGAGCGCATCGTCAACATGAACTGGGAAGAGATCCATCCGCCACCCAAGGGCACCGGCCGCGACCACTACCTGACCGCGGTCACCCGGGTGGACAACCGCATGGTCGAGATCATCGATGTGGAGAAGGTGCTGGCCGAAGTGGCGCCGTCGTCCGAGTCGGTGTCGGCCGGGGTGATCGATGCCGAGGTGCAGGACAAGGCCGTGCTGCTGCGGGTGCTCACCGTCGACGATTCGTCGGTGGCGCGCAAGCAGGTCAGCCGCTGCCTGCAGACGGTGGGGGTCGAGGTGGTGGCGCTCAATGACGGCCGTCAGGCCCTGAACTACCTGCGCCAGCTGGTGGATGAGGGCAAGAAGCCGGAAGAAGAGTTCCTGATGATGATCTCGGACATTGAAATGCCGGAAATGGACGGCTATACGCTAACGGCAGAGATCCGCAGCGATCCGCGCATGCAAAAATTGCACATCTGCCTGCATACTTCGCTTTCCGGGGTGTTCAACCAGGCGATGGTCAAGAAGGTCGGTGCCGATGACTTCCTGGCCAAGTTCAAGCCGGACGACCTGGCCCAGCGGGTGGTCGACCGGATCAAGGCAACGCATTGAAGCAGCCGGGGGCAGGCCCCCGGCACCAGTGATTTAAAAGAGGCGGCAGTAGTGTCTACGGGTAATTTGGATTTCGAACAGTTCCGGGTCTTCCTGGAGAAAGCCTGTGGCATCCTGCTGGGCGAGAATAAGCAGTACCTGGTCTCCAGCCGTCTCAACAAGCTGATGGAGCAACAGGGCATCAAGAGCCTGGGCGAGCTGGTGCAGCGCATCCAGGCCCAGCCGCGCGGCGGTTTGCGCGAGCAGGTGGTCGATGCCATGACCACCAACGAGACCCTGTGGTTTCGCGATACCTACCCGTTCGAGGTGCTGAAGAACAAGGTCATCCCCGAGTTCATCCGCAACAACCCCGGCCAGCGCCTGCGCATGTGGTCGGCGGCCTGTTCGTCGGGGCAGGAACCGTATTCCATCTCGATGGCCATCGACGAGTTCGAGCGTAGCAACCTCGGCCAGTTGAAGATGGGCGCGCAGATCGTTGCCACCGACCTGTCCGGCACCATGCTGACCAACTGCAAGACCGGCGAGTACGACAGCCTGGCGATTGCCCGAGGCTTGTCCCAGGAGCGCCTGCAGCGCTACTTCGATACCAAGGGGCCGGGGCGCTGGGCGGTCAAGCCGGCGATTCGCAGCCGCGTCGAGTTCCGCTCGTTCAACCTGCTCGACAGCTATGCCAGCCTGGGCAAGTTCGATGTGGTGTTCTGCCGTAACGTGCTGATCTATTTTTCGGCGCAGGTGAAGAAGGACATTCTGTTGCGTATCCACAGTACCTTGAAGCCGGGTGGGTATCTGTTCCTCGGGGCTTCCGAGGCGCTGAACGGGCTGCCGGACCATTACCAGATGGTGCAGTGCAGCCCGGGGATCATTTACCAGGCGAAGTAACCAAGAGGGCCGGCAGCGAAAGTTGCCGGCCTTTTTGTTTGCCTGTGCCGGCCTCTTCGCGGGTAAACCCGCTCCCACAGGTACCGCGCCGACCTTGAAAGCTGTGCAGAACCCGGTGGGAGCGGGTTTACCCGCGAAGAGGCCGGCGCAGGAGAAATGCTGACGTCAATTTTTTGTTTTGCCGCTTCTGCCGCCCGGCAATTGCCGCTTTCGCGCCCGAAGGCGGAAGGCCTTTGCCGCTTTTCTGGCATCACTCTGACAGCACCTTGCCCTGCAAGCCCGTATTTCCGGGCTTTCTGTTGGTTGGCACAGCCCTTGCTAAACCTTGCCCAACGATATTCCGGTCAACCTCTGAAGGTTTCCCCGACATGAGCATCAGCTTCGACAAGGCGCTTGGTATTCACGAAAAGGCCCTGGGCTTCCGCGCCCAGCGCGCCGAAGTGCTGGCCAACAACATCGCCAACGCCGACACGCCCAACTACAAGGCGCGCGACATGGACTTCGCCTCGGTGCTCGCTGCCGAAAGCGACAAGCAGCAGAGTGGCGGCCGTTTCAGCCTCGATCGTACCAACAGCCGCCATATCGAGGCCGAGGGCTTGGCCATGGCCGACGATACCCTCAAGTACCGCACGCCAACGCAGCCGTCGATCGACCAGAACACCGTGGACGCGCAGATCGAGCAATCGAACTACACCGAAAACGCCGTCGGCTTCCAGGCCAGCTTCACCTTGCTCAACAGTAAATTCAAAGGGCTGGTTTCGGCCCTGCGGGGAGAATGATCATGTCCCTTTCCAGTGTCTTCAACATTGCCGGTAGCGGCATGAGTGCGCAGAACACGCGCCTGAACACCGTTGCTTCCAACATCGCCAACGCCGAGACCGTGTCCTCGAGCATCGACCAGACCTACCGCGCTCGCCACCCGGTGTTCGCCACCACCTTCCAGGACGCACAGGCCGGCGGCAGCCAGTCGCTGTTCGAAGACCAGGGCGAGGCAGGGCAGGGCGTGCAGGTAAAAGGCATCGTCGAGGACCAGAGCAATCTGGAGGCCCGTTACGAGCCCAACCACCCGGCGGCGAACAAAGACGGCTACGTCTACTACCCGAACGTCAACGTGGTTGAAGAGATGGCTGACATGATCTCCGCCAGCCGCGCGTTCCAGACCAACGCCGAGCTGATGAATACGGCCAAGGCCATGATGCAGAAGGTCCTGGCCCTCGGTCAGTGATAAGGAAACCAGACCATGGCAATCGATACCAACGGTGTGAACCTCAACGACGTGCTCGCGGCGTCGGGTGTAGGCACCAGCACCAAGAAGACCACGGACACCGCATCCAAGACCGGCAACGACTCGCTCGGCAAGGACGCGTTCCTGCAATTGCTGGTCACCCAGATGCAGCACCAGAACCCGCTGGACCCACAGGACAACGGTGAGTTCGTTGCCCAGTTGGCGCAGTTCAGCAGCCTGGAAGGCATTACCTCGCTGAACGAATCGGTCAACTCCATCACCAGCGCCATGGCCTCGTCCCAGGCCCTGCAGGCGTCCTCGCTGGTCGGGCGTTCGGTGGTAGTGCAGAACGACAAGGCCGTGGTCGACACCGCAGAAAGCTTCAATGCGCAGTTCGTCGTGCCGCAAGCCATCGGCGAAGCGAAGATCACCATCAAGGACAAGGACGGCAATACCGTCAAGACCATCGAGCTGGGCGAGCAGAAAGCCGGTTACGCCGATTTCATCTGGGACGGTACCAACAGCAGTGGCGAGAAAGTCGACCCTGGTACTTACACCTTCACTGCTACCACCACGGTGGATGGCAAGTCGGTGCAGATGAACACGCTGTTGCCAGCCAAGGTGACCAGCGTCAGTTTCAGTGCCGCCGGCGAAATGGTGCTCAACCTCGCCGGTGTTGGCAAAGTGTCCCTCTCCGACGTGCAAACCATCGGTATCTAAGGCCCGCTAGAGCGGCAAAAGGAGCGAATTCATGTCTTTCAATATCGGCCTTAGCGGTCTGTACGCAGCAAACAAGCAACTGGATGTCACCGGCAACAACATCGCCAACGTCAACACCAATGGCTTCAAGTCGTCGCGTGCCGAGTTCGCCGATGTCTATGCAGGTTCCAACCGCCTGGGTGTTGGCAAGAACCAGGTGGGTAACGGCGTGCGCCTGGCAGCGGTTTCCCAGCAGTTCACCCAGGGTGACGTCAACACCACCGGCAACGTGCTGGATATGGGGATCCAGGGGCAGGGCTTCTTCGTGCTGTCCGATAACGGCTCGCGCGTGTACACCCGTGCGGGTGCTTTCCAGGCCAGCAAGGACAATTTCGTGGTTACCTCGGACGGCCTGCGCCTGCAGGGCTATGCCGCCGACTCGACTGGCAAGATCCAGAAGGGCGTGCTGACCGATCTGCAGATCGATACGTCGGCGCTGCAGCCAAAGGCAACATCGCTGATCGACCAGGGCATCAACCTGAATTCTTCGGCCGCCGACATCCCGCTGGAAGTGGACGATGGCACTGGCGTGATGGTGCCGAACCTGCCGTTCGATCCTTCCGATCAGACGACTTACACCAAGTCTTTCCCGACCAAGGTGTACGACAGCCAGGGTAACGAGCACACCATGGAGCAGTTCTATCGCAAGACTGGCACCAATGAGTGGACCATGTACACCCTGGTCGATGGGCGCAACCCGTTTTCCCCATCCTCCACTGTGCCGCTGACTGGCACCATCAGCTTCAACAGCGATGGCTCGGTCAAGAGCATGACTGCGGACAATACCGGCCACCCGGCGGGCTCGTCGTTCACCGTGACCAACAACACCTTCACCATGACCGGCTGGGTGCCGGCGGTGGAAGATTCTGCGGGTAACTGGATCTCCAACGGCGCGGTGGGCAATGCCGATGGCATGCGCCTGGCGATGAACAGCACTACCTCCTACAACACCGAGACCGCGCGGATGTCGCAGTCCCAGGACGGCTACGCGACCGGTATCCTGTCGAGCCTGAGCATCGACTCGACGGGTGTGCTGTTCGCCAGCTTCAGCAACCAGCAATCCCGCGCCATCGGCCAGGTGGCCCTGGCCAGCTTCGCCAACGAGCAGGGCCTGCAGCAGATTGGTGGTACCCGCTGGACCGAAACCTACACCTCCGGCATCCCGGGCATCGATGCGCCGAAGACAGGTACCCTGGGCAGCGTCGAGTCCAACGCGCTGGAAGGCTCGAACGTGAACCTGACTCAGGAATTGGTCGAGCTGATCAAGGCGCAGAGCAACTACCAGGCGAACGCCAAGACTATCTCCACTGAAAGCACCATCATGCAGACCGTCATCCAGATGGCTTGATGCTTGCTGGCTGAGTGCATGTGGGCGAACCCCTTTGTCATGAAGGGGTTCGTCGTCTTTGCCGGAGGGGTCATGAAAAGGCTGGTTGTCACGTTGGTCGCTGCGTTCTGCCTGTACCAGGCCCAGGCCGGTACCGCGCCCTGGTGGCGCTGGGAAAGCCAGGTGGATGGGCGCCTGGTCTGCTCGCAATGGCCGCCGGGGGATGGCTGGAAGAAATTCGCCGGGCCCTACAGCAATGGTGGTTGCCGCGAGCCTTGAATAAACCTGTACTGGCCTTTTCGCGGGTAAAACCGTTCCACAGGTGCCGCGCTGTACTTGTGGGAGCGGGTTCACCCGCGAAGAGGCCGGTACAGGTTTGCCGCCATCGGCAACCAAGCGCCGGATAACCGGCGTCCAACACACCGACTGGCCCTCGAAAGCCCGTATCCACGGGCTTTTTCATGATTTCGCAAAGTTGGTTCGGAACTTGCTTTCTAGCTCGCATAGCAACGGCGAGCGGCAAACGACCGCCAGTGCAATGGAGGATGACTGTGGACAAGATGCTTTACGTGGCCATGACCGGCGCGAGCCAGAATGCGCTGGCCCAGAAGGCGCACGCCAACAACCTGGCGAACATTTCCACCAACGGTTTCCAGCGAGATCTGGAGCAGGCCCGCTCGATGCCGGTGTTCGGTGACAGCTTTCCGTCGCGCGCCTTTGCCATGACCGAGCGCCCGGCCACCGACTTCAGCGAAGGTCCGATGGTTGAAACCGGCCGCGATCTGGATGTGACGGTGACCGGCAAGGGCTTTATCGCCGTGCAGGCACCCGATGGCAGTGAAGCCTACGTACGCACCGGTAGCCTGAACATCGATGCCCTCGGTGTGCTGCGTGCCGGCAACGGCATGCCGGTGATCGGCAACGGCGGCCCGATTGCGATTCCGCCAGAGCAGAAGGTCGAAGTCGGCGCCGACGGCACTATCAGCATCCGCTCCATGGGGGAAGACCCGCGCGTGATGGCCGAAGTCGACCGCATCAAGCTGGTCAACCCCGATACCAAAGGCCTGACCAAGGGCCTGGATGGCCTGATCCATACCCGCGACGGCCAGCCGGCAGACGCCGACGTCAACGTGCGGGTGGTGTCGGGCTTCCTGGAAGGCAGCAATGTCAACGCCGTGGAAGAAATGACCTCGGTGCTGGCGCTGTCCCGTCAATTCGAACTGCACGTGAAGATGATGAACGCGGCCAAGGAAGGCGACGAAGCCATGGCGCGTGTTTTGCAAATCGGCTAATCACTTTTGAACGAGTGCCGTAAAACAGGCGCACGAGGAGAACTTACATGCTTCCGGCTCTTTGGGTCGCTAAAACCGGCCTGTCCGCCCAGGACACCAACCTGACGGTCATCTCCAACAACCTGGCCAACGTCTCGACCACCGGCTTCAAGCGTGATCGCGCCGAGTTCCAGGACTTGCTGTACCAGATCAAACGCCAGCCGGGCGCGCAGTCCACCCAGGACAGCGAGCTGCCTTCCGGCCTGCAGGTCGGTACTGGTGTGCGCATTGTCGGCACCCAGAAGAACTTCCAGACCGGCAGCCTGCAAACCACGGAAAACCCGCTGGACATGGCGGTCAACGGCCGCGGTTTCTTCCAGGTATTGCAGCCGGACGGCACCGTTTCGTATACCCGTGACGGTACCTTCCACCTGAACTCCGACGGCCAGATCGTCACCGCCAACGGTTTCGCCCTGGAACCTGCCATCGTCGTGCCGAACGACGCGCAGACCTTCACCGTCGGCCAGGACGGCACCGTGTCGATCACCACCGCCGGCAACCCGGCTGCGCAGGTGATCGGCAACATCCAGACCGCCGACTTCATCAACCCGGCCGGCCTGCAGGCGATTGGCGACAACCTGTTCCTCGAAACCGCCGCCAGTGGCGCGCCACAAGTCGGCACCCCGGGCCTGAACGGTTTTGGCACCACCCTGCAGCAGACCCTGGAAAACTCCAACGTCAGCACCGTGGAAGAGCTGGTGAACATGATCACCACCCAGCGTGCCTACGAGATGAACTCCAAGGTCATTTCCACTGCTGACCAGATGCTGTCGTTCGTTACTCAACAGCTCTGAAGCAGGCAGCTCTAACCCCGTCACTCCGTTGCACCCGTGAGGTAAGCGTCATGAATCGTCTGTTGTCCGTTTTTGCCCTGGGGGGGGCGGTGTTGCTGGCAGGTTGCGTCGCGCCGACGCCCAAGCCCAACGACCCGTACTACGCGCCGGTACTGCCGCGCACCCCGTTGCCGGCAGCGGCCAACAACGGTTCGATCTACCAGGCCGGCTTCGAGCAGAACCTGTACAGCGACCGCAAGGCGTTCCGGGTGGGTGACATCATCACCATCACCCTCAACGAGCGCACATCGGCCAGCAAGAACGCCGGTTCGCAGATCCAGAAAAACAGCAACGCCAACATCGGCCTGACATCGTTGTTCGGCACTACGCCGAACACCAACAACCCTTTCGGCAGTGGTGACCTGTCGCTGGAGGCCGGCTACAGCGGCGAGCGCGCCACCAAGGGCGACAGCAAGGCCACTCAGGGCAACACCCTGACCGGTTCCATCACCGTGACCGTAGCCGAAGTGCTGCCCAACGGCATCATCGCCGTGCGTGGCGAGAAGTGGCTGACCCTGAACACCGGCGAAGAGCTGGTGCGCATTGCCGGCATGATCCGCGCCGACGACATCGCCACCGACAACACCGTGCCGTCCACTCGCGTGGCCGACGCGCGCATCACCTATTCCGGTACCGGCTCGTTCGCCGATGCCAGCCAGCCCGGGTGGCTGGACCGCTTCTTCATCAGCCCGCTTTGGCCTTTCTGAGTACGGATGACCATGTTCAACGTGAGGCAGCTGATTGCCGCAACCCTGCTCCTGTCCTGTGCCTTCGGCGCCCAGGCCGAGCGCCTGAAGGACATCGCCAGCATTTCTGGCGTGCGCTCCAACCAGCTGATCGGTTACGGCCTGGTGGTGGGGCTCAATGGCACGGGTGACCAGACCACCCAGACGCCGTTCACCCTGCAGACCTTCAACAACATGCTGTCGCAGTTCGGCATCAAGGTGCCGGCCGGCTCCGGCAACGTGCAGCTGAAAAACGTTGCGGCAGTGTCGGTGCATGCCGACCTGCCGGCGTTCGCCAAGCCAGGCCAGGTGGTGGACATTACCGTGTCCTCGATCGGTAACTCCAAGAGCCTGCGCGGCGGCAGCCTGCTGATGACCCCGCTCAAGGGTATCGATGGCAATGTCTATGCCGTGGCCCAGGGTAACCTGGTGGTGGGCGGCTTCGATGCCGAGGGCCGTGACGGTTCGAAGATCACCGTCAACGTTCCGTCGGCCGGTCGTATCCCTGGCGGTGCTACCGTCGAGCGTGCAGTGCCGAGCGGCTTCAACCAGGGCAACAGCCTGACCCTGAACCTCAACCGCCCCGACTTCACCACTGCCAAGCGCATCGTCGACAAGGTCAACGACCTGCTCGGTCCGGGCGTGGCCCAGGCCGTGGACGGCGGTTCGGTACGGGTCACTGCGCCGATGGACCCGAGCCAGCGCGTGGACTACCTGTCGATCCTCGAGAACCTCGAGATCGACCCGGGCCAGGCGGTCGCCAAGGTCATCATCAACTCGCGCACCGGCACCATCGTCATCGGCCAGAACGTCAAGGTGTCGCCGGCCGCGGTGACCCACGGCAGCCTGACCGTGACCATTACCGAAGACCCGATCGTCAGCCAGCCGGGGCCGTTCTCCAATGGCCAGACCGCCGTGGTGCCGCGCTCGCGGGTCAACGCCGAGCAGGAAGCCAAGCCGATGTTCAAGTTCGGCCCGGGCACCACGCTGGATGAAATCGTTCGTGCGGTGAACCAGGTGGGCGCAGCGCCCAGCGACCTGATGGCCATCCTCGAAGCCCTGAAACAGGCCGGCGCCTTGCAGGCCGACCTGATCGTGATCTGAGGACGGCGCGGATGAACAGCAAAAGCCTGGTTTCCGGCAGCGCCGACAGCGGCGCCTACACCGACCTCAACCGCCTGAGCTCGCTCAAGCATGGCGATCGCGACAGCGACGCCAACGTGCGCAAGGTGGCCCAGGAGTTCGAGTCGCTGTTCATCAGCGAAATGCTCAAGGCCTCGCGCAAGGCCAGCGACGTGCTGGCCGACGACAACCCGATGAACACCGAAACGGTGAAGCAGTACCGCGACATGTACGACCAGCAGCTGGCCGTGAGCATGTCCCGCGAAGGCGGCGGTATCGGGCTGCAGGACGTACTGGTGCGCCAGCTGTCGAAGAACAAGGGCACGCCGGCCAACACCAGCCCGTTTCCGCGCATCGAGGGCAATGCCCCGACGCTGTGGGGCAACAAGGTGGCCGAGCCCGTGCATGCCGCCCAGTCGACCGCCACCCGCAACGACGTCGCCGCGCTCAATTCGCGACGCCTGGCGCTGCCGAGCAAGCTCACCGACCGCCTGATGGCCGGCATCGTGCCGTCGGCGGCCAGCACCAATACCGCAGCCGTGCCGGCCCGTGACGGCCAGCAGGTGGCCAAGGCCTTTGCCGTGCCGGACAACGGCCTACGCATCCTCGGACGCGCCGTGGCTCAGCCGCCGCTGGCACCGAAAAAGGCCTTTGCCGACAGTGACGAGTTCGTCGCCACCATGCTGCCGATGGCCGAGCAGGCGGCCAAGCGCATCGGTATCGACCCACGCTACCTGGTGGCACAGGCCGCCCTGGAAACCGGCTGGGGCAAGTCGGTCATGCGCAACACCGATGGCAGCAGCAGCCACAACCTGTTCGGCATCAAGGCAACCGGCAACTGGGAAGGTGGCGAGGCGCGGGCGATCACCAGCGAGTTCCGCGATGGCCAGTTCGTCAAGGAGACGGCGGCGTTCCGCTCCTACGATTCCTACCAGGACAGCTTCCACGACCTGGTCAGCCTGCTGCAGAACAATTCGCGCTATCAAGATGCAGTGAAGGCCGCCGATAAACCAGAACAGTTCGTGCAAGAGTTGCAAAAGGCCGGGTACGCCACCGACCCGAATTACGCCAGCAAGATCTCGCAGATCGCAAGACAGATGAAGTCGTACGAGCACTACGCAATGCTCGGTACCGCAACGAAACTTTAAGGGCATGGAACCATGGCGAGTCTGATCAACATTGGTATGTCGGGGCTTGGCGCCGCGCAATCGGGGATGTACACCCTCGGTAACAACATCGCCAACGCCGATGTCGAAAGCTACTCGCGCCAGCAGAACGTGCAGAAGACCAAGGGCGGGCAACAAGTCGGCCAGGTGTTCATCGGCAGCGGTACTACCCTGGCGGATGTGCGCCGGGTCTATAACGCGTTCCTCGAGAACCAGCTGCGCAGCACCACCTCGCTGAGCAGCGATGCCACCTCGTACCTGAACCAGATCACGCCGCTGGATACCGCCCTGTCGAGTAGCGACACCGGTATCACTGCTGCACTGAAAAGCTTCTTCAGCGCCATGCAGGATGCTGCGGCCAAGCCGGCTGAAGATTCTTCGCGTCAGTTGCTGCTGTCCAGCGCGCAGTCCCTGGCAAAGCGTTTCAATACCCTGTCATCGCAACTCAACCAGCAGAACAGCGACATCAATGCCAACATGGTGTCGATCGCCGATCAGGTGAACAACCTGACCAAGACCATCGCTGATCTCAATGACCAGATTTCCCGCGTCAGCTCCATTTCTGGCCAGCCCAATGACCTGCTCGACCAGCGCGATGGCGCTGTGCGTGAGCTGAGCAAGTTGATTGGCGCCGATGTGGTGGAGCGTGATGGCAACTACGATATCTACCTGAAGAATGGCCAGGCCCTGGTGCTGGGCAAGACCACCCAGACCTTGGGGGTGGAACCGAGCGCGACCGATCCAACCCGCATGAGCCTGATCCTCAATCGCGGCTCGACCAAAATGGACATCACCAGTACCACTACCGGTGGTGAGCTCGGCGGCCTGATCCGCTACCGCAAGGATACCCTCGACCCGGCGCTCAACGAGCTCGGTCGCGTGGCCTTGGTAGTAGCCGATGCGATCAACAGCCAGCTGGCCCAAGGCATCGACAAGAACGGTGACTTCGGTGCCACCCTGTTCGGTGATATCAACAGTGCCGCGGCCATCAGCCAGCGCAGTGTCGCCAAGACTGGCAACAGCGCCGGCTCCGGTAACCTGGACGTGACCATAAAGGACACCGGCAAGCTGAGCACCAGCGATTACCAGGTGACCTTCACCAGCGACAAGCAGTACACCGTGCGCAAGTTGCCCGATGGTACCGATATGGGTACCTACAGCCTCGACGACGACCCGGCTCCCGTGATCGACGGTTTCAGCCTTGCGCTGAACGGCGGCGCCTTGAGCGCCGGTGACAGTTTCAAGATCACCCCGACGCGCAATGCAGCAGCGAACATCGACACCGTGCTGACCGACCCCAAGCGTCTGGCGCTGTCTGCGCCATTGACCGCCACCAGTGGCTCTGGCAACAAGGGTACCGGCGTGATTACCCAGCCGACGTTGACGTCTGAGATGGACATCTACGATGCCACCCAGCGCTCGCAGCTACAGACCGGCCTGAAATACTCTACCCCGGTCAAGCTGGTATTCGGCGATAACACCAGTTCACCCCAGGCCTACAAGATGTACGACGCCAAGGGTACCGAGATCGGCAGCGGCACCATCGTGCCGGGTCAGGAGAACAAGCTGCAGTTATCGGTGCCGATGGTGGATGGCAACGGCAACTCGCTGGGCAGCAATTTCACCTTCGAGATGAGTGTTTCCGGCGCGCCGCAGAACGGCGACAGCTATACCGTGGCGCTGACTGGCGCAGGCTCGTCGGACAATCGCAACGCCCAGTCGGTGATCGATCTGCAGACCAAATCCACGATAGAGGTGGGTGCCAACGGCAAGGGCATCAGCTTCACCGATGCTTACGCCAAGCTGGTCTCCAACGTCGGTGGCAAGGCCGGCCAGGCGCAGATGGACAGCGATGCCACCACTGCCCTGCATGCCTCGGCAGTGGAAAGCCGCAACGGCCTGTCGGGCGTGTCGATCGATGAAGAGACCGGCAACCTGGTCAAGTTCCAGCAGTACTACACCGCGTCGTCGCAGATCATCAAGGCGGCCCAGGAAACCTTCGCCACCTTGATCAACAGTCTTTAAGGAGCCGTAGATCGTGAGCGTACGCATCTCTACTTCGCAGTTCTACAACACCAGCAGTGCCAACTATCAGCGCACTTTCGCCAATACCGTGAAGAGCCAGCAGGAGGCCAGCGATGGCATTCGTGTGCGCTCCGGCAAGGACGACCCGGTGGGTGCAGCACGCCTGTTGCAGCTTGAGCAGCAGCAGAACATGCTCAAGCAGTACGCCTCCAATACTGTCAATGTGCGTAATGCGTTGGGTACTGCCGAGAGTACGCTGACCTCGATTGGCAATGTTTTGCAGCGGGTCAACGAACTGGCCATCAGCTCTGGTAACGGCGCGTTTACCGACGCGGATCGCAAGGCCAATGCGGATGAACTGGCTTCGCTGGAGGATCAACTGTTCAACCTGATGAACAGCCGGGACGAGAGCGGCAAGTACATATTCTCGGGTTCCAAGGGCGATACACCGCCTTACGTGCGTAATGCCGATGGCACTTACAGCTATCAGGGTGACCAAGGAAAGCTGAACCTGCAGGTGGGCGACATGCTCAGCCTGGCGGCCAACGAGACCGGTTATGACGCTTTTGAGCAGGCGATCAATACCAGTCGCACCCAGACTCAGTTGACTGCGCCGGCAACCGACGATGGCCGTATCAACCTGTCCAATGGCCAGGTTTCCGGTAGCTCGACCTACAACGACCGGTTCCGTAGCGGTGAGCCGTACACGATCGAGTTCCTCAGCAGCACCGAATACAAGATCACCGACGCCGACGGCAATGACGTCACGCTAGAGGCCAGCCAGGGCGGCAAGTTCGACCCCAATGCGGAAAACACCGGCATCAGTTTCCGCGGTGTCGATCTGCGCTTGGAGGTTAACTATAAGGACGGCGACAAGGGCAACGAAGATGCCGTTATCGCAGGGCATACGTTCAACCTGAGCTCCAAGGCCGACGAGGTTTCTGGTTCCCGCAGCCCGGGTAATACCTCCTCCGAGCAGGTGACGAGTGCGACCATCACCGACCAGGATGCCTACAAGGCTGCCTTCCCGGCAGGCGGTGCTGTGCTCAAGTTCACCAGCAGCTCGACGTTCGAGCTGTACGCGTCGCCAGTCACTGACGACAGCCGTCCGGTAGCACAAGGCTCGCTGGGCGGGCCTAACGGTACGACTGCAACGGCTGCGGGTGTGAGCTTCGAGCTGTCGGGGGCGCCGAGCTCGGGGGATTCTTTTGGGGTGAAGGTGAATACCCACCAGACCCAGAACGTGCTCGATACCATCAGCAAGCTGCGTACCGCCTTGAGTACGCCGGTAGACAGCGACCCGGTTGCACGGCAGAACTTCCTGGCATCGTTGGATTCGGCAATAGGTAACGTCGCAAGCGGCATCAACCAGGTGTCCTCGTCGATCAGTGCGATCGGTGGTCGTGGCCAGTCGCTGGATGTGCAGGCCGAAACCAACGAAGCGCTAAGCGCTGAAAATACCAAGACCCAAAGTTCGATCCGTGAAAGCGACCCGGCTGAGGTGATGCTGCGTCTGAACATGCAATCCAACATGCTGCAGGCTTCATTGCAGGCCTACGCGAAAATCGCGGGGCTGTCGTTGGTCAACTACATCTGATCGAGGTTTGATCGTGCTAGGCGGCCCGCAAGCAGTGTGCCGCCTTGACGTCCCTCGTGGCATTGAATGTTTTATCGCTAAGTGAGCAACGCGTGAACGCACAGCCCCTCGTCTCCATCGCCATCCCAGCGTTCAACCCAGCATTTTTCCGTCGCACGTTGAGCAGCGTGCTCAACCAGGACTATCCGAATCTGGAAGTCGTTGTTTGCGACGACAGCCCTGGTCAAGAGATCGAGACGATTTGTGACGAGCTGAGCAAGACTTCGTCAGCGCTGCTGCGTTACGTGCGCAACCCAGTGCGTCTCGGGTTCGCCCGGAACATGCTGGCATGCCTAGGCTACGCCTCAGGAGAGCTGGTCAAGTTCCTCTGCGATGATGACCTCTTGATGACTCAGTGCATTAGCCATCAGGTAAAGGTGCTGTGTGATCATGAGCAGGTGAGCATGGTGATCAGCCAGCGGCTGGTCTGCGATGCCGATGACATTCTGTTGCCCTCCCGGGCGCTCAATGCGGTGGTCGCCCCGACCACTTCCGTGCTCTACGGTACAGACCTGCTGGCATGCATTGCCGAGAGTACATCAAACTTGTTTGGTGGTATCAGTCATGCGCTTTTCCGTCGTGCCCAGGTGGGAGAGTACCTGGAGACGCTGGTGCAGGATGGGCAGGGGTTCTGTGCGCGTCTGGACATGGCTTTGTACATTTGCATGCTGCGTCGTGGGCATCTGGCCAGCCTTGAGCAGGTGCTGAGTATCGAGCGGATTCATGCCGGAAGGCTCAGCCATCACGTGGCGATGACTGAGGCGGCCAAGGTCGAGTCTGAGTGGTTGCAGCAGATGTTGGCCGCGCGCACCGGGGAGCAGGAGCCTGCCGTAGGG
Organism: Pseudomonas sp. C5pp; assembly: GCF_000814065.1. Lineage (NCBI taxonomy): Bacteria > Pseudomonadati > Pseudomonadota > Gammaproteobacteria > Pseudomonadales > Pseudomonadaceae > Pseudomonas > Pseudomonas sp. C5pp. Next base: position 209,623 of record NZ_JWLN01000003.1, read on the forward strand.
TGGGTGCGTTACTTGCCGATGGCATTCTACAGCGGCGGTGTCGATGACGTGTGGCGAGAGCTGGACATGCGTAACTTCACCAACCGGCAAATCGCTTCCTTCCATCAGCAGGTAGGCACTCAAAGCCTCAGCTTTGCAGAGCTGTACGCTGAGTGGCTGGAATCTCGTTCACTGTCTGAGGGGCAACAGCGCCTGTTGCCCAAGCGAATCGACCAGTGGCCAAGCCGGCCTCGTATCATGCCGGTGGTGTTCTGCGACGACGGCGAAGAGCTTGCCCTTCGTGCCACGCTCGATAGCCTGGCTGCACAGTCCTATGCTGCCAGTGGTATTCAAGTGCTAGGCAGCTGCGAACTACCCTTGTCAACGGTTGCAGGCGTGCAGTACCAACTTCGCGATGGTGATGGCTTCGACAATGTGAATGCTCAGTTGGGCGATGCCTCGGCTGACTGGATCGTTCTGTTGCGTGCGGGGGATCGCCTTCATCCCCACGCATTGGTGATCATGGCTGAACGCATGGCATTGAACGCTGGCAGCTTGTGTCTTTACAGCGATGAAGGTGCTTTCAATGGGCGTGAATCGAGTCATCCGATCTTCAAGCCCGATTTCAATCTGGATCTGATGCGAAGCTTGCCTTACGTAGGCCGTCAATTGGCGTTCAACTGTGAGGCGGTGCGTGCCATTGGCGGTTTTGACACGCAGTTCGGCAGCCTGGCGCCACATGATGCGCTCTGGCGTCTGGTCGAAACCCATGGTTTGCAAGCGATCGGGCATATCCCTGAATTGCTGGTGCAAAGTCAGAGTACATATGCTGACTGGATGAATGACCCTGCAGTGCAAACCCATGCCGCCAATGTGGTGCGTGCGCACTTGAAGCGCATGGGGGTGGCTGCTGAAGTAGAAACTGTTGCCGATAGCATGGCAACCCGCGTGCATTATCAGCATGCGCTTCCCGCCAGTGTTTCTATCCTGATTCAAGCTGGCAGCGATCTGCTCACTTTGCGCCGTTGCGTCGAATCGCTGTTTGAACACACCCATTACAGCAACTATGAAGTGTTGTTGATCGCCAACGGTGATGAACCTGCCGAAGTGCGTGACTGGCTGACTGCGATGAAGGGGATGGGCAGTGACCAGTTGCGTGTGCTTGAGGTGGGGGTACAGGGACGGGCGGCAAGCTTGAACCTGGGCAGTGAACAAGCTCACGGTGACTATCTTTTGTTGCTTGATGTCGGGTGTGCGCTGTTTGACGCGCAATGGTTGCATGAGCTGATGAGTCAGGCCCAGCGCCCGGAGGTGGGTGTAGTCGGGCCAAAACTATACGCCCGCGATGGCACCGCTGCCCCCAGCGCATTGGTCCTGGGGCTACGCGGACCTGCGGGTAATCCGTTTGCGGGCAATGCGGCGGATGCCGAAAGCTACCTCGGCCGGTCGCGTCTTGTGCAGAACTGGAGTGCGCTGAGCCTGGATTGCCTGTTGGTTCGGCGTGAGCTGTTCAATGAGCTTCAAGGCCTGGATACGCGAGCACTACAACAAAGCTGGTTCGATGCAGATCTCTGCCTTAGGGTGCGTGAAGCAGGCTATCTTGTGGTCTGGACACCTTTTTCGAGAGTGGCCCGGATGCATTCGAGCGCATCAGGCAAGGAAGCTGCTGATCAACAGGCCTTTTACCGGCGCTGGCTGGCCAGTGTCGCCAATGACCCGGCCTTTAACAAGAACCTGAGCCTCAAGCAGGGGGGCTTCAGGCTCGAGCCGGGTCTGCGCACTGGCTGGGACCCTTTTATTGCGCGCGCGATGCCGTCGGTTCTGGCGCTGCCATTCAATACGCTCGCGATCGGGCATTATAGGGTCATACAACCGTTCTCGGAGCTGGAGCGAGCTGGCTGGATTCAGGGGCGGATTAGTTACCAGGTAGCCGAGCCCATTACGGCCGAGCGGGAAAGTCCGGACGCGATGATCCTGCAATTGCGCTATTCCGCCGAGAACATCGAGGAAATCGCTGAAATCAAGAAGTATTCCAATGCACGGCGAATCTTCGAAATTGACGATTACGTAATCGAACCGTCTGAAAAAAATGACCATGCTCGTAACTGGCCAAAAAATGTCGGTGAACTGTTAGGGCGGGCGATCGGGTTGTGCGATCGACTGGTCGTGTCCACTGAACCATTGGCAGACGCGTTGTCGCATTTGCACCACGACATTCGCGTCGTTCCGAACATGTTGGCTGCTTCGTTGTGGGCAGGCCTCTCCAGCCAGCGCCAGACAAGCGCAAGGCCGCGGGTGGGCTGGGCGGGTGGCACGAGCCATCGTGGTGATTTGGAGCTTATGCTGGGTGTTGTCCGAGCGCTTGCGGATGAGGTCGACTGGGTATTTTTTGGCATGTGTCCGGAAATGCTGCGTCCCTATATCAAGGAGTTCCATAAGGGTGTACCCATGGCCCAGTATCCGCGCAAGCTGGCCAGCCTCAACCTCGACCTCGCTCTGGCGCCTCTTGAACAAAACCTGTTCAACGACTGTAAGAGCAATTTACGGCTTCTGGAGTACGGTGTTTGCGGTTATCCGGTGATCTGTACTGACACCAAGGCCTACGACGGCTATCTGCCCTGCACGCGGGTCCGTGCCAACACAACCGAATTATGGCTGGATGCCATTCGTATGCACCTTGCTGACCCCGGTGCCAGCTTCCGTCAGGGAGATGAGCTTCGAGAAGCGGTATTGCGCGACTACGTACTTGCACCACGTCATCTCCAGCATTGGGCCAATGCCTGGCTTGCCGACTGAACTCTGGCGCCTGGCGGGGCCGGGCGCTAAAACATCATTTGAAACAGGTGCTTTATGAGCGTAATCACTACTGGGACACGCAGTGATGTAACTGTCCTCCTGCTTGGTCACGAACAAGCCGACACCCGTGTGCGTGCTCAGTATTACTACAGCGAAGCAGGCGTACCTTGCGTGGCGCTAGAACCATTGCAAGCGGGCAGTACCGGTGAGGTGTGCCTGGAACGGTTGTTGCACTCCCTGCATCAGGTAACTACGCCCTTGGTAGTGCTGAGCCTGGACGCCGACTTCGTCCTGCCGGAGGCTTTGGATAATGCAGCGGCCCATTTGCAAACGGCTTCCCACGTGATTGGTGCGCAAGGGCATGCGTTGGGTTATACCGCAGGCAATTGCGAGTTGGCTTATCACAAGGTCGGTTTGGCGCTGTTGCCTTCGGGCGAGCAGAGCGCCCATGGCCGTTTGCAATGCTATGCCCAAGCTGCCCAGCAGGCTTGGCGTGCCGTGTTGCGGGTATCGGCTCTGAAGGCTGTTTTGCCCCTTCTGCCGGAGGCGGTGGATTTCCTTGCCTGGCGTGTGGCGTTGTCCTATGCGCTACTGGCGCAGGGCGAGATCGAGCGCCTCGAACAAACCGATGTAGTGAGTGAGTATGTAGTGTGTCCATTGTCTGCGGCCCAGCTGGAGGAGCGACTGACATTAGCAGTACGTACGCTGCGTGAATGGGACTCGGCAGGCGCTGGCCTTTGCAGCGACGACTTCGACTTGCTCAACCGGTTCGTGCGCAACACATATGGCGCATCCGAAGAGCCATTGTTGTTTACGTCTGCTTGGAAAAGTGTCACGGCTGCGCCTGAGCGAGTGTTCGCACCACAGCAGTATGTAGCGTTGCCGTATTACAACGCTGCCTTGTTCGATAGTTTGGTCGACTTGGAGTTTCTGTGTCATGCCTGGCCGGCTGGCGCGCAGCATTACCGCGCACTGGAAGGCGCCTGGGTACGTCAGCGCGAGCTGTTGCAAGTGCACGCCAATGATACGCCTGACAGTTTGCAGCAGCGCTATTGGCAAGCGCTGGCGTTGGGCCTGTTCAATCGCGAAGTGTGCTTGCGTTTGGCCGATACTTTGGTTGCAAACAGCGACGCGCGTCCTGTGCGTGAACTTCAGGACTGGCGCCAGCGCTTGGCCAAGGTTCCGGCGCTTTCTCCTGAGCAGGGGCTGGCCGGGACCCCGTCAGGTCAGTTGCTCGAATTGCTCGATAGCATGACCCCGGACAATGACGCTCGTCGGCGAGTACTGGAGCAATTGGAGCAAGCACCCCCGCTACAGATCGCTTTCGTGGTGTTGGACTTGGCCAATGATGATGCGGGGCTGCAGGCTACTTTCGACAGTGTGCTGGCCAGTGGCGCGCGCAACTTCAAGCTGTGGGTGCTCAAGGCTGGTAAACCGCCAGTGATCACGACACCTCAAGACACGTTGCATTTCGTTCAGGTCACGCCAGAAAACTGGGTTGCTCACCTGAACCAGGTTGTTCGCCAACTGCCAAGCGAGTGGTTGATGCTGTTGTACGCTGGCGAGCAATTGCTTGCTGGCGGACTCCTGCACCTGCTGCTGGAGCTGGGCCAGTCGCCTGCCTGCGAGGCCATTTGTGCCCATGAGGTACAGCGCGATGAGCAGGGGCGGCTGCACAATGTGGCGCGCCCAGGTGCCAACCTGGACCTGCTGCGCAGCCAGCCCGGATTGATGTCTCGACACTGGCTCGTGCGGCGCCAAGCAGTGCTTGAACTGGGTGGATACAGCGAGAGCCTGCGCCAAGCTCTGGAGTTCGACCTGCTGCTGCGCCTTGTGGAAGCCCAGGGTGTGGCCAGCCTGGCTCATCTGGATGACTATCTGGTATTGGGCGACCAGTCGCCAGAAACCATGACCAAAGAGGCCGTTACGGTTCTGGAGCGGCACCTCAGGCAGCTAGGTTACGGTGCCCATGTCAGTGAGCGGGGGGCGGCGGGCCTGGGTATGGATTACCGTCATGGCACTACGCCGTTGGTCAGTATCCTGATCGCCAGCACAGACGGGCTTGCTGCGCTCCAGCCTTGCTTGACCAGTATTGTGCAACGCACCCGTTATCCGCGTTATGAGGTGTTGGTGGCCTGCGCGGGTGATGTTGAACGCTCCGAAGGCGAACCGCTCCAGGGGGCAGGCAGTCGAGTGCGGTTGTTTACGGGAAAGCCCGGCGCCTCGCATGACGACTTGCTGAACCTGGTCGCGAGCCAGGCTCGGGGCGAGTATCTGGTGTTGTTCTCCGAAGCGGGCGAGGTGATGAGCCCGGCTTGGCTTGAAGGCCTTCTCAATGAAGTCCAGCGCCCGGAGGTGGGTGTCGTCGGGGGAGCCTTGTATGCCTCGGGTGCAACGCTGACCCATGCAGGCTATCAACTGCTCGATGGCCCAAGGGTGCATGAGCCATGGTTGAGTGCAGATCAGTTGTGGCAGCAATCGGTTCGTAGTTGCTCTGCCGTCTCGGGCGACTGCCTGATGTTGGGCAAGGAACTGTTCGAGCAAGTGGGTGGTTTGCAGGGTGTGACGGGCGGGGATATCGACCTTGCCCTGCGTGTGCAGGAGACAGGTTTGATGGTGGTCTGGACGCCACAGGCTCAGGTGCTCGTCAAGCGTGAGTCGGCTTGTGACACACAAGTCGCCCAGGCGCTGAGCGAACGTTGGCCGCATGCTTTCACTGGGCGTGCTTTCGATGAAGGGGTGATGCCCGGTACAGGGCCGGCCTGGTTGGCAGCGTTGTGATCCAGTGTCGTGATGTCCTATCAACTACTCATTGACAGATAGCCGCATGAAACCTATTCGAATTATTTGTGGGACCCGTGAGTCCCGAGAGGATTTCCCGACCAAAACTGCATTGGGGCGGTCCTTGCAGATCCATCAGGCATCCAATCCTGTGGAGTTGGTGCTTCATGCAGAAAACAAGGAAGGGCTGTCGACCCTCTACAACCGTGCCATTGAGGAAGCCAAGGGGGCCCCGGCAATCCTGGTGTTTGTGCATGATGACGTCCACCTTTGCGACTACTGGTGGGGGGATCGGTTAAGGGAAGGGGTTGAAGCCTTCGATGTCATCGGGCTCGCAGGCAACACGCGCCGCATCGAGGGCCAGCCAGCCTGGGCATTTGTCGACGATAGGTTTACCTGGGATGAGAAACGATTCCTGAGTGGCGCTGTAGGGCATGGCAGCAGTTTCCCTTGCGCGGTCTCGAATTTCGGGCCGGCTCCGCAGCCTTGCAAGCTGCTGGACGGGCTGCTGCTGGCTGCTGACAGTGAGCGGCTGGTGCAGGCTGGTGTGCGTTTCGATGAGCAATTCCAGTTCCATTTCTATGATATGGATTTCTGCCGTCAGGCAGAGGCGAAGGGGCTGCGCATGGGAACATGGCCACTAAGCGTCGTACATGAAAGTGGGGGCGCATTCGGTACGCCCACTTGGCGAGAGGGTTATCGCCGCTATTTGGACAAGTATGACGAGCAGCGTGATAAAAAAACTCAGGAGAAAAGTGTGCAAAGCCAAACGCCGGTCCATCAGCGTCACAATCCCGATCTTCTGAAGTTGATGCCAACTAATGCAAGACGTGTGGTGGAAATTGGTTGCAGCTCTGGTGCGCTCGCCCGTGAGTACAAGAAGCTGAACCCGAATGTGCATTACACCGGAATCGAGATCGAGCCCAGATACGCAGAGCTGGCCAGGGAGCACTGTGACCGTGTTCTGGATATGAATATCGAAGCAGTGACTGCGGATCTTCTGGCAACTGATCTTGCTGCTGACTGCTGGGTCTTTGGCGATGTGCTGGAGCATCTATACGATCCGTGGCAGTTGTTGAGCAAGATCCGCGAGGCAAGTGCGCCAGGCACCAGTATCGTGGCATGCATCCCTAATGCGCAGCATTGGAGTGTTCAGGTTCGCCTGAGTGTCGGAGACTTCCGCTATGAAGACTCGGGTCTGTTCGACAGGACGCATATCCGCTGGTTTACCCTTGCTACCATGCTGGAAATGTTCGCGCAGGCAGGTTTGACGGTGGAGTCGGGCATACCGCGGGTGTTCGATGAGCCTCACCGCGAACGTTATCTCCCGGTTATCCATGCCATGGCGGCGGCGGCAGGATCGGACCCGGAAGTGGCGGTGCAGGATGCCTTGCCGTTGCAGTATGTATTCAGAGCAGTCGTCAACTGACGCGGGGTTTCACAAGGTGGGGGCGATCGGCTTGAAACGTTCCCCTTGATCCTGCGTCACACCCAATGCACAGATTGAACGTGCATTGGGTGGGCGCCGCTGCCTTCGCTCCCTGCGATTCGACAAAAGCACGTGACTCGGAAGTCACGGCAAGCATCTTCACTGTTATGATTGCCACAACCGGGAACGGCTGAGCCAATGAACCGCGTTGCCAGAAGCTGTGCCTTCCCCGGCAGGCGCTCGTGGTGCTCAGCAGGCATTTTGCTTTTTCAGAATTGGGAAGCCATATGATTGGCATTAAAAGTATCGCCAGTTACGTGCCGGCTGAAGGGGTAGACAACTACGCCCAAGGCGCAAAATTCGGCAAAGACCAGGATTTCATCTTTGGCAAGATCGGCTCGACCTTCCTGCCGCGTAAAGATGACGCTCAGGAAACCTCTGACCTGTGCGTGCAAGCTGCAAAGAACCTGTTCTCTGCCAACCCATCGCTCGACCCGGCAGCTATCGATGCCGTGATCGTCGTGACCCAGAACGGTGATGCCGAAGGGCTGCCGCACACTGCTGCTATCGTTCAGCACAAGCTTGGCCTGTCGACCGCCGTTGCCGCTTTCGATGTTTCGTTGGGTTGCTCGGGCTATGTCTATGGCCTGTATGCGATGAAAGGTTTCATGGAAGCGGCGGGCCTGAAGAACGGCCTGCTGATCACTGCCGACCCTTACTCCAAGATCGTCGACCCCGAAGACCGTAATACCACCATGTTGTTCGGTGATGCCGCCACTGCCACCTGGATGGGCGAAGGCGCTGCCTGGCAGTTGGGTAAGTCGCTGTTTGGCAGCGACGGTGCAGGTGCTGAGCATCTGCGCACCACTGACGGCAAGTTCTTCATGAATGGTCGCCAGGTTTACAACTTTGCCTTGGTCAAGGTGCCTGCCCACCTGCAGCAACTGCTCGAAGCCAGTGATCTCAAGGCTGAGGACATCGATTTGTATTGCCTGCATCAGGGCAGTGCGGCGATTGTCGATGCTGTTTCGGCGCGTTTCGACGAGGGCACGCACAAGCAGAAATTTGTCAAGGACATGGTCGAGACTGGCAATACCGTGTCGTCGAGCATCCCTTTGCTGCTGGAAAAGCACGTGCTCGGCTCGCAGCATAAGCGCGTCGCGCTGAGCGGTTTTGGTGTCGGGCTGTCGTGGGGTTCTGCAATCATCGAGCGCTGCGACTGACGTTCACAGCCGTATCAAACGCCGCCGTTTGGCGGCGTTTGTTTTTTAGTGCGCCTACACAGTTGCCCGCTAACCCAGCATGAAGGATACGTCAGTCTTCTGGCGTCAACTCCTTGATTTTATTGGGCTGGCACGAGGCCAGTAATTTTTTTCCAAAATCCGCTAAAGCAAACAGCCCTGACGACGATAACTAATACGAAGGTTCTCTGTGCCGCACCCGGCGAATTGCCAAGGCCGGAAGCCGTAGTACACAATCCAACGAGGAATTCGTCATGGCTTTGACTGTAAACACCAACACCACCTCTCTGGGCGTTCAGAAGAACCTGAACCGTGCTTCCGATGCACTAGCCACTTCGATGACCCGTCTGTCCTCCGGTCTGAAAATCAACAGCGCCAAAGACGACGCTGCTGGCCTGCAAATCGCTACCCGCATGACCTCGCAGATTCGTGGTCAGACCATGGCGATCAAGAACGCCAACGACGGTATCTCCATCGCTCAGACGGCTGAAGGTGCGATGCAAGAGCAGACCAACATGCTGCAGCGTATGCGTGAGCTGGCGCTGCAGGCCCGAAACGACTCCAACAGCTACAAGGACCGTAACGCTCTGAACGGCGAATATCAGGCGATGCTGGCGGAAATCAACCGCATTGCCGGTAATACTGAACTGAACGGCAAAAATCTGTTGAATGGTTCAGCTGATACGATGACTTTCCAGGTCGGCTCCAATGGTGGTACTGGTAACCAGATCACTATCACGCTGAGTGCAGCTATGGATAGCTCGGCTGCTGGGGCGCTGTCTGCTCTGGGTCAGGCTAGCGCGACTCTTTCTTCGGCTTCTGATACTACTGCGGTTGATTACGATACTCAGTTCCAGACCGTGATTACCGCAATTGATGACGCTCTGCAGAACATCAACACCACTCGTGCCGACTTGGGTGCTGCCCAGAACCGTCTGACTAGCACCATCAATAACCTGCAGAACATCAACGAAAACGCCGAAGCGGCCCGTGGTCGTGTACAGGACACCGACTTCGCTGCTGAAACTGCTCAGCTGACCAAGCAGCAGACCCTGCAGCAGGCCTCGACTTCGGTTCTGGCCCAGGCCAACCAGCTGCCGTCGGCGGTTCTGAAGCTGCTGGGCTAATCTGCCTGACAGTCGTTGGCGGGGGAGTGCGAACGCAGCACTTCCCCGTTTTTTCATTACGAGGTGGCAGCGATGGACATGAGCCTCAAACTGAACTTGTCTTATCAGCCCGCGCGATCGCCTGAGCAGGTAGTCGAAAAGCCGCTTGACCGATCGGCAGAGGTTTCTGCGGATAGCAAGCAAGACGACCCGGCCAAGGTGCAGGGTGTTGACGACGTAAAAAGCGCCGTTGCCGAGATCGAAAAGTTCTTGAGTGAAACCCGACGCAATCTGCAGTTCTCCACCGATGAGGAGTCCGGCAAGATCGTGGTCAAGGTCATCGCCAGTGACAGTGGTGAGTTGATTCGCCAGATCCCCTCCGAGGAGGCCTTGCGGATCGCCCAGAGTCTTAGCGATGTCAAAAGTGTTCTGTTCGACGCCAAGGCTTGACCGGCGGCGAACACCAAAGATGTTGTTCATGCCAGTCTTGCAGGAGCAGGGCTGAGGCGTTGACGAGAGGAAACTAGCATGGCAAGCCCGATTACTCCCTCCACTGGCCTGGGTTCTGGTCTCGATATTTCTGCGATCGTCAAGGCGTTGGTGCAATCCGACACCGCTGCCAAGCAGGCGCAGATCACGCGGCAGACCAGCAACAATAGTGCGATGATTTCGGGCATCGGTTCGCTGCGTAGTGCTCTTACGGCATTCCAGAATGCCATGAAGAAGCTGAATGACACGATCGCACCGTCTTTCAATGCTTATGCGGCGACTTCCTCCAATGATAAAGCGGTAAAGGTGACCTCAAGCAATTCTGCGGTAGCTGGCAGTTATGATATCGCGGTCACCAAGCTGGCGACTGGCTCGAAAGTGGCTAGCCAGCTGTTTGCCGAAGGTGCCACCAAGCCGATCAGCGAAGGCACCCTGAGCATCCAGCAAGGAGATCCCAGTAAGGGGGGCAAGACCTATACCCTCGATATCGGGGCGGGCGCCACGTTGCAGAGCGTGCGTGACCAGATCAACAAAGAGCTGGGTGCCAATGGCCTCAGTGCCAACATTGTCAATGGCGAAGGCGGTGCGCGTCTGGTGTTGTCGTCCTCTGTCACGGGCGCGGGGTCGGATTTGGTGCTATCAGGCGTTCCAGAGCTGGAGATCAACGGCGGTAAGTCGATGGCGGAAAACGCCAACGGCGCCGGTTACATCTCTGGTCTGGCCCAGGATGCGGAATTGACCATCGATGGCTTGAAGGTTACCAGTGCTTCCAACAAACTCGAGGATGCGATCAGTGGCATGAGCCTGGAGTTGTTGAGTGAAAGCTCCACTGCCAAGGTTACTGTAGCGCCTAATAATGATGGCCTGAAAACCTCGGTTCAGGCATTCGTCGACGCTTACAACACACTGCAGAAAACTATCACGTCGCTGACTTCGACCAGTCGTGACGAGGATGACAACCTGGTCCTGGGGTCCTTGACCAACGACCCGACCACCCGCTCGTTGTTGGGCGATCTGCGCAAGGTGCTTACCGAGATTGGTTCGGGTGATCAGCTCACAACCTTGGGGCAGCTTGGCATCAACACTCAGAAGGACGGTACGCTTGAGTTCAACAGCACCAAGTTCACCGCGGCGCTGAATGACAAGAAGCTGGGCACTGAGGTGCAGGAATTGTTCACAGGCACCAATGGTATCTTCGAGCGAATGAACAAGGCCATTGATCCCTATAACGGCACAGATGGCAGCCTGGCCAGTCGCAACAACAACCTCAGTGAATTGGCCAAGAATCTCACTGCTCAACAAGCAGCCCTGGACCGCCGCACCGAGTCCCTGACCGAATCGCTGACCAAGAAGTACGTGGCCCTGGACACCGCCCTGGGCAAGATGAAAGCCCAGGCCGACCAGATCACCTCGATCTTCGAAGCGATCAACGCCCAGGCCAAGAAATCCTGATCGGCTGAACATGCCAAAAGCCCGGCGGCGTCCGCGAGACGCCCCGGGCTTTTTGCTTTTCCCCTAAAGTTTTTTGACGTACAGGCGATACAGCAGGTACAAGCAATTTTTTACCGCAGCAACGAGGCAGATCCATGAACCCGATGTTGGCCCTTCGGCAGTACCAGAAAGTCAACGGCGCAGCGCAGACGTCCGAAGCCAGCCCGCACCGCCTGGTGCAGATGCTCATGCAGGGCGGCCTTGATCGCATGGCGCAGGCCAAAGGCGCCATTGCCCGCAACGACATCGCGCAAAGGGGCATCCTCATCGGCAAGGCAATCGACATCATCGGCGGCCTGCGTGAAGGCCTGGACCTGGAAAACCATGCCGACAGCCTGGCTGAGCTGGACAGCTTGTACATGTACATGAGCCGCCGCCTGATCGAGGCCAACGTCAAGGGTGACCCGGCCATCATCGACGAGGTCGCGCGCCTGCTGATCACTGTGAAGGAAGGTTGGGACGCAATCGGCGATCAGTCGTCGGCTTCCTGATAAAGGAGGATGACATGAGCGAAGTAATCGCCCGGATCGAGCAGACCCGGGAAATGCTGCTGGCGGCGCTTGCCGAGCGCAACTGGGAGGCGGTGGGTGAGCTGGACCTGGAATGCCGCTTGCGCATCGGTGACATGGTCAGTGAGGCGAAGGGCAACGAGGCCGATGTCAGTGCCAGCCTTGAGCAGTTGTTGGCCGTATACCGTCAACTAATCGATGTTGCAAGTGGCGAACGTCAATCCTTGGTGGATGAAATGACGAAAATCCGTCAGGCGAAGAACGCGGCAAAGGTATACCATTTGTTCACCTGACCACAGATGTTGCCAAAAGCCATGCGCCATTAATTTGACTGGCTGGTGTTTTTTGACTTTACTAGTGGCTGTTTTCGAATTTCAGACGTCCGAACACTGACCATTCAGTCGGAATGATGTCGAGCACGCCCTCGGGCGCCGATATGACTAGGGAAGTTGCTATTGCATGTGGCGTGAAACCAAGATTCTGCTGATCGACGACGACAGCGCACGCCGCCGCGACCTGGCGGTGGTGCTTAACTTCCTCGGCGAAGAAAACCTCGCTTGCTCCAGCCAGGACTGGCAGCAAATGGTCGAGCCGTTGTCTTCGAGTCGCGAAGTGCTGTGCGTGCTTATCGGCACTGTAAATGCCCCGGGCAGTGTGCTTGGGCTCGTTAAGACAGTGACTGGGTGGGATGAGTTCCTTCCGGTTCTGCTTTTAGGTGAAATTTCTTCTGCGGAGTTCCCGGAAGACCTTCGCCGCCGGGTGCTTTCCAACCTGGAGATGCCGCCAAGCTATAGCCAGCTGCTGGATTCACTGCACCGTGCCCAGGTCTATCGCGAGATGTACGACCAGGCGCGCGAGCGTGGCCGCCAGCGCGAACCCAACCTGTTCCGCAGCCTGGTCGGCACCAGTCGTGCCATCCAGAACGTGCGGCAGATGATGCAGCAGGTGGCCGACACCGATGCCAGCGTGCTGATTTTGGGTGAGTCCGGCACCGGCAAGGAAGTAGTCGCGCGCAACCTGCACTACCATTCCAAACGCCGCGAAGCGCCGTTCGTGCCGGTCAACTGTGGCGCGATCCCGGCCGAGCTGCTGGAAAGCGAACTGTTCGGCCACGAGAAGGGCGCCTTCACCGGGGCGATCACCAGTCGTGCCGGGCGTTTCGAGCTGGCCAACGGCGGTACCCTGTTCCTCGACGAAATCGGCGACATGCCGTTGCCGATGCAGGTCAAGCTGTTGCGCGTGCTGCAGGAGCGTACCTTCGGGCGCGTGGGCAGCAACAAGACCCAGAGCATCGATGTGCGCATCATTGCCGCGACCCACAAGAACCTCGAGACCATGATCGAGGAGGGCACGTTCCGCGAAGACCTGTACTACCGCCTGAACGTGTTCCCTATCGAGATGGCGCCGCTGCGTGAGCGGGTGGAAGACATCCCGCTGCTGATGAACGAGCTGATCTCGCGCATGGAGCACGAGAAGCGCGGGTCCATCCGCTTCAACTCCGCGTCGATCATGTCGTTGTGTCGCCACGGCTGGCCGGGTAACGTGCGCGAGCTGGCCAATCTGGTCGAGCGTATGGCGATCATGCACCCGTACGGGGTGATTGGCGTTTCCGAGCTGCCGAAGAAATTCCGTTACGTCGATGACGAAGACGAGCAGATGGTCGACAGCCTGCGCAGCGAGCTGGAAGAGCGCGTGGCGATCAATGGCCATACGCCGAACTTCAGCAACCACGCCATGCTGCCACCTGAAGGCCTGGACCTGAAGGACTACCTGGGTAGCCTGGAGCAGGGCCTGATCCAGCAGGCGCTGGACGATGCCAACGGTATCGTTGCACGTGCAGCTGAACGTTTGCGCATTCGCCGTACCACTCTGGTAGAGAAAATGCGCAAGTACGGCATGAGCCGTCAGGGGGGCGAGGACCAGGCGGAGGATTGACGGCCGCGGCGGGGTGTCCGGTTTGGTCTTGATGGTGTCCGTCAGATCGCCAGCGCGGCCTCACTCGCCTCCTCAGGTCATTTTTGAACTTGAACGCTCAACTTCCCCGGGTAGCACAGCGGCCCGCTCAAAAGGGGAGCAGGCGTGCTTAAGGGGGCATCACCGTCTGGTTTGTTCTGCCTCATGTATTGGTACCTCTGACAGTGGTTCGTCGAATCAATGTACCCAAGGTCTGTACGGGTGTAGTCATTTGAGTTGCTTGGGCCGGTATGTTTGGTGGGTTTACCTGAGGCGCAGGAACGTTTTCGTATTCGGTCAGAAGCAGGGCAATCCGGGTTCGAGCCAATCTTTCGGCTTCGCTCGTAAGAGAGAGGTTATGTGTCCAGTGATTCACGCTGCTGGCAAGTAAACTCGATCGTTGTTGATGATTCATATCCGCAACGCTACTAAAAATTTCTCGGTGAATCGGATTGTTCGTGTTGTTCATCTCCGCCCTGGAATGTGCCTCGCGCTCTGCTGCGGCTTGGGCTTCTCGAGTTTCTCGTCTTGCGTTCGCACGGGCTTGTCCAGCTTGGGCCCTGAGGGATCTCTCACGCTGACGCAAACGCGAGGATTCGCGGAGAGTGGGATTGCCTCCATAGCGACGTTGGGGGGTGTTGACAGGTCTGAGCGGGGTGCGCATTTGTCCACTTGGGTCTGAAAAATTGATCGGGTCGCCGTTGCAATAGCAGTAGCTGTTGAGCCCTCCCAGTAAAAAAGGGCTTTGTGAGTCAGATGTGTTGAATCTCATCAATCGACTGCTGTAGGGGCGATGGCCGTTTCCCAGGAGATAGAGCCTGGAAAACGGGTCGTGATGCTCACCGTTGTAGGCAAGTGCTGGAGCCGCTGAGCCGCAGTCGGTATGTAGGCCGTAGGCGCTGTAATTCATCGTTGTGTGATGACTTTTCTGTTTCATTTCCAGGGGGACTTTCTGGTCGGGCGGTTGGGTATGCATGATCAATGGCTCCGTTGTTGGACACACCGGGTTCAAAGTAGATTCACAACGTGGGGCGTCACAACTAGCAGTTTTGTCAGGCCCGGAAACGGTGACGGAAGCCGGTGAAGGGGCCGCAAGCGATTGACCAGGCTGTCTTGATGCAGAGGCGGCTGAGCAGGCTTGTGGCGAGTTTGAAAGCGGGCACCGGGGCAAATACCACGTCTCTCCCATGGGCATGGCCATCCGCGAGGGGCTGCGCGATCTGCTCCTGAGTCCAAAGCGCAAGCCCTGTACAAAACCCCATCTCCGGCACGGCTATTGCTACACCGCTGGCAAACACCGTTTTTATGACGGTCAGCCATGCGAGAGAGCAAGATGCCCCAGGCCGCCCACATATCCCTAGCCCCCGATCTGCAGGGGCAGCCCCCGATCGATCAGGACAGTCGCCAGGGTGTCGAGCAGGCCTTCGCCCTGTTCAATCAGGTCTCGAGCCAGCTGAGCCAGTCCTATAGCCTGCTGGAAGCCCGGGTCAGCGAACTCAAGGGCGAGCTGGCGGTGGTCAGCGCCCAGCGCATCGATGAACTGAGCGAAAAGGAGCGCCTCGCCAACCGCCTGCAGAACCTGCTGGACCTGCTGCCCGGCGGGGTGATCGTGATCGATGGCCAGGGCCTGGTTCGTGAAGCCAACCCGGCCGCCTGCGAACTGCTCGGCGAGCCGCTGGTCGGCCAGCTGTGGCGCCAGGTGATCGCCCGCAGCTTTGCCCCGCGCAAGGATGACGGTCACGAAGTCTCGCTGCGCGACGGCCGCCGTCTGTCCATTGCCACTCGCTCGCTGGATGCCGAGCCTGGCCAGTTGGTGTTGCTCAACGACCTGACCGAAACCCGTCGCCTGCAGGACCAGCTGGCTCGCCACGAGCGCCTGTCTTCGCTGGGGCGCATGGTCGCCTCGCTGGCGCACCAGATCCGCACGCCACTGTCGGCGGCGATGCTCTACGCCAGCCACCTGGCTGATCCCGAACAAGAGCTGAGCGCGGAAACCCGCCAGCGCTTTGCCGGTACCCTGAAGGAACGCTTGCACGAGCTGGAACACCAAGTGCGCGACATGCTGGTATTCGCCCGTGGCGAGCTGCCGCTGAATGATCGAGTCACGCCAAAAGCCTTGTTCCAGGCCCTGCAGCAGGCTGCCCAGGCGCATGTGCAAGGGCACGCCGTGCGCTGGCAGTGCGACAGCCACCTGGGTGAGCTGCTGTGCAACCGCGACACCCTGGTTGGTGCATTGCTCAACCTGATCGAAAATGCGCTGCAAGCCAGCGATGGCCCGGCGCGACTGAAGGTGCACCTGTTCCGCCGCGAGTGCAGCCTGCACCTGTGTGTAAGCGACGCCGGCAGTGGCATCGATGGCGACCTGCTCGGCCTCCTGGGCGAGCCGTTCCTGACCACCAAGGCCACTGGCACCGGCCTGGGCCTGGCCGTGGTCAAGGCCGTGGTGCGCGCGCACCAAGGTACGCTGCGCCTGCGCTCCAGGGTTGGCCGTGGCACCTGTGTGCGGGTGGAACTGCCGTTGATCGACGGGCAGCTGGCGGAGGGCATGTAATGACGATCAAGGTGCTGCTGGTCGAGGACGACCGCGTATTGCGCCAGGCGCTGGGCGATACCCTGGAAATCGGCGGCTTCGCCTACCAGGCGGTGGGCAGTGCCGAAGAAGCGCTGGAAGCGGTGCTGGAGGAGGCCTTCAGCCTGGTAGTCAGCGATGTGAACATGCCAGGCATGGATGGGCACCAACTGCTGGCCCAGCTGCGCCGCCAGCAACCGCAACTGCCCGTGTTGCTGATGACTGCGCATGCCGCGGTGGAGCGTGCCGTCGAGGCGATGCGCCAAGGCGCCGCCGACTATCTGGTCAAGCCGTTCGAGCCCAAGGCGTTGCTCAGCCTGGTCGAGCGGCATGCCGCCGGGCGCGTGGCTGAAGAAGAAGGCCCGGTGGCCTGCGAACCAGCCAGTCGACAGTTGCTGGAGCTGGCCGCGCGGGTGGCGCGCAGTGACTCGACCGTGCTGATTTCGGGCGAGTCCGGCACCGGCAAGGAAGTGCTGGCGCGCTTCATTCATCAGCAATCGTCGCGGGCGGCGCAGCCCTTCGTGGCGATCAATTGTGCTGCCATCCCCGACAACATGCTCGAGGCCACGCTGTTCGGCCACGAAAAGGGTGCCTTCACTGGCGCCATCGCTGCCCAGGCCGGCAAGTTCGAGCAGGCCGAAGGCGGCACCTTGCTGCTTGATGAGATCTCGGAGATGCCGATGGCCTTGCAGGCCAAGCTGCTGCGCGTGCTGCAGGAGCGCGAGGTGGAGCGGGTAGGCGGGCGCAAGCCGATTAGCCTGGATATCCGTGTGCTGGCCACCACCAACCGTGACCTGGCTGGCGAAGTGGCGGCCGGGCGTTTCCGTGAAGACCTCTACTACCGCCTTTCGGTGTTCCCCCTGGCCTGGCGTCCGCTGCGCGAACGCCCGGGTGACATCCTGCAACTGGCCGAGCGCCTGTTGGCGCGTCACGTGGCCAAGATGAAGCACGCCCCGGTGCACCTGTCGCCCCAGGCCCGGGCCTGCCTGCAGGCGTATGCCTGGCCGGGCAACGTACGCGAACTGGACAACGCCCTGCAGCGGGCGCTGATCCTGCAGCAGGGCGGGGTGATCGAGGCGGCGGATTTTTGTCTGGCAGGCGCCATTCCATTGTCAGCTGGCATCGAGCCATCACCTGAATTGGTGGCCGAGCCTGGCGGGCTGGGCGATGACATGCGTCGCCATGAGTACCAGATGATCATCGACACCCTGCGAGCCGAGCGCGGCCGCCGCAAGGAGGCGGCCGAACGCCTGGGGATAAGCCCGCGTACCTTGCGCTACAAGCTGGCGCAGATGCGCGATGCCGGGTTTGACGTCGAGGCCAGCCTCTTCGGCTGACAAAAACCTCAGAACTTGCGCAGCCCTTGTAGGAGCAGCCTTGTGCTGCGAAGAGGCCAGCAAGGCAGAAGGTGGTCTGTTGCATCAAAGGCCCCTTTCGCAGCACAAGGCTGCTCCTACAGTGAACCGAGGTGCGCGTGCCAAGGCTGGCACCTTTGTTGCTTTACGTTGGCTATCCGCCGCATCACTGTCAAAAAAATGCGGCCGCAGGAGAGAGAAGGGTCATGAGCCAAGGTGTTGAATTCAATCGTCTGATGTTGGACATGCGGGCCATGCAGGCCGATGCCATGTCGCTGCCCAAGGTGGCCGCCGCTCCCGAGCTGGCACCGGGGCAGAGTACCTTTGCCGACATGCTCGGCCAGGCCATCGGCAAGGTGCATGAGACTCAGCAGGCTTCGACCCAGCTGGCCAACGCCTTCGAGATCGGCAAGAGTGGCGTCGACCTGACCGATGTGATGATCGCTTCGCAAAAGGCCAGCGTGTCGATGCAGGCCCTGACCCAGGTACGCAACAAGCTGGTCCAGGCGTACCAGGACATCATGCAGATGCCGGTTTGAGGACGGACGTAAACCATGGCTGAAGCAGTCGTCGACAACGCCCCTGCCAAGAGCGGCCCGCCCGCGGCCAAGCCGCCGCTGTTCGGCATGGCGTTTCTGGAAAATATCTCGCAGATGCCCATGCTGCGTCAGATCGGCCTTCTGGTCGGTCTGGCCGCCAGCGTGGCGATCGGCTTTGCCGTGGTACTGTGGTCGCAACAACCTGATTACCGTCCGCTGTACGGCAGCCTGGCGGGCATGGACACCAAGCAGGTCATGGATACCCTGGCCGCTGCCGACATTCCCTATAACGTCGAGCCCAACTCCGGGGCTCTGCTGGTCAAGGCCGACGACCTCTCCCGTGCGCGCCTGAAACTGGCGGCCGCCGGCGTGGCGCCAAGCGATGGCAACGTCGGTTTCGAATTGCTCGACAAGGAACAGGGCCTGGGCACCAGCCAGTTCATGGAAGCCACCCGTTACCGTCGCAGCCTGGAAGGCGAGCTGGCGCGTACCGTGTCCAGCCTGAACAACGTCAAGGGCGCGCGCGTGCACCTGGCCATCCCGAAAAGCTCGGTGTTCGTGCGTGACGAACGCAAGCCCAGCGCCTCGGTACTGGTCGAGCTGTACCCGGGCCGTGCCCTGGAAGCCGGGCAAGTGATGGCCATCGTCAACCTGGTCGCCACCAGCGTGCCGGAACTGGACAAGTCCCAGGTCACCGTGGTCGACCAGAAGGGCAACCTGCTGTCCGAGCAGATCCAGGACACCGCCCTGACCCAGGCAGGCAAACAGTTCGACTACAGCCGCCGGGTAGAAAGCATGCTCACCCAGCGGGTGCACAACATCCTGCAGCCGGTGCTGGGCAATGACCGCTACAAGGCCGAAGTGTCTGCAGACCTCGACTTCAGCGCGGTCGAATCCACCTCCGAGCAGTTCAACCCCGACCAGCCGGCACTGCGCAGCGAGCAGTCGGTCGACGAACAGCGTGCCAGCAGCCAGGGCCCGCAAGGTGTCCCCGGCGCACTGAGCAACCAGCCGCCAGGCCCGGCCTCGGCACCGCAGACCACCGGTGGTGCCGCTACCCCGGCCGCGGCCATCCAGCCTGGCCAGCCGCTGGTGGATGCCAACGGCCAGCAGATCATGGACCCGGCAACCGGCCAGCCGATGCTCGCGCCGTACCCGTCGGACAAGCGCCAGCAAAGCACCAAGAACTTCGAGCTGGACCGCTCCATCAGCCACACCCGCCAGCAGCAGGGGCGCATGACCCGCCTGTCGGTGGCGGTGGTGGTGGACGACCAGGTCAGGATCGACCCGGCCACCGGCGACACCACCCGTGCGCCATGGGGCGCCGAGGACCTGGCACGCTTCACTCGCCTGGTACAGGACGCGGTCGGCTTCGATGCCAGCCGTGGCGACAGTGTGACGGTGATCAACGTGCCGTTCGCCGCCGACCGTGGCGAAGAGATCGCCGATATCGCCTTCTACCAGCAGCCGTGGTTCTGGGACATCGTCAAGCAAGTGCTGGGCGTGGTGTTCATCCTGGTGCTGGTGTTCGGTGTGCTGCGCCCGGTGCTGAACAACATTACAGGGGGCGGCAAGCAGGCTGCCTCGGATAGCGACATGGAGCTGGGCGGCATGATGGGTCTGGATGGCGAACTGGCCAACGACCGCGTCACTCTGGGTGGCCCGACAAGCATTCTGCTGCCTAGCCCGAACGAGGGTTACGAGGCACAGCTCAACGCAATCAAAGGCCTGGTGGCCGAAGACCCGGGCCGCGTTGCCCAGGTCGTGAAAGAGTGGATCAACGCCGATGAGTGATAACCGAGCCGTTACCGCCAAGCTGAGCCGCGTCGACAAGGCGGCGATCCTCCTGCTTTCGCTGGGCGAGACCGATGCCGCCCAGGTGCTGCGGCACATGGGGCCCAAGGAAGTGCAGCGTGTGGGTGTGGCCATGGCGCAGATGGGCAATGTGCACCGTGAACAGGTCGAGCAGGTGATGAGCGAGTTCGTCGAAATCGTCGGCGACCAGACCAGCCTGGGCGTGGGCTCCGATGCCTATATCCGCAAGATGCTCAATCAGGCCCTGGGCGAGGACAAGGCCAATGGCCTGGTCGACCGCATCCTGCTCGGTGGCAACACCAGCGGCCTGGACAGCCTGAAGTGGATGGAGCCGCGCGCCGTTGCCGACGTGATCCGCTACGAGCACCCGCAGATCCAGGCCATCGTGGTCGCCTACCTCGACCCCGACCAGGCCGGCGAAGTGCTGAGCAACTTCGACCACAAGGTGCGCCTGGACATCGTCCTGCGCGTGTCGTCGCTGAACACCGTGCAGCCGGCGGCGCTGAAGGAGCTGAACCAGATCCTCGAGAAGCAGTTCTCGGGCAACTCCAACGCGGCGCGTACCACCTTGGGTGGCATCAAGCGCGCCGCCGACATCATGAACTTCCTCGACAGCTCGGTGGAAGGTGCACTGATGGACGCGATCCGCGAAATCGACAGCGACCTGTCGGAGCAGATCGAAGACCTGATGTTCGTCTTCAACAACCTGGCCGACGTCGACGACCGAGGCATCCAGGCGCTGCTGCGCGAAGTCTCGTCCGACGTGCTGGTGGTGTCGCTCAAGGGCGCCGACGAGCGGGTCAAGGACAAGATCTTCAAGAACATGTCCAAACGTGCCTCGGAACTGTTGCGCGACGACCTGGAGGCCAAGGGGCCGGTGCGGGTCAGCGATGTGGAAACGGCGCAGAAGGAAATCCTCACCATCGCCCGCCGCATGGCCGAGGCCGGCGAGATCGTGCTCGGCGGCAAGGGCGCCGAGGAAATGATCTAAGGTCTTCGCGATCTGAAAGCCGACGCCGCCCCTTGTGGGAGCGGGTTTACCCGCGAAGGCGTCGGACCTGGCGATAGAGGTTGTCGCTGCCGACGCATTCGCGGGTGAACCCGCTCCCACAGGGACCGTGTCGGCTGAACATGGTTTGAGAACATGACAGCATGCCCACCAAAGAACATCACCCCAGCGACCTGATCCGCGCCCGCGACCTCGAGGGCGTGGACGTATGGGCGCTGCCCAGCTTCGACCCGGAACCCGAGCCTGAGCCCGAACCGGAGCCGGAGCCCGAGGTAGTCGAGGAAGAGGTCGAGGAAGTGCCGCTGGAAGAAGTCCAGCCACTGACCCTGGAAGAACTCGAGGCCATCCGCCAGGAAGCCTACAACGAAGGCTTTGCCACCGGTGAGCGCGAGGGCTTCCATAGCACCCAGCTCAAGGTCCGCCAGGAAGCCGAAGAGGCCCTGAAGACCAAGCTGGAAAGCCTCGACCGGCTGATGACCAACCTGATGGAGCCGATCGCCGAGCAGGACACGCAGATCGAGAAAGCCCTGGTCCA
Organism: Pseudomonas sp. C5pp; assembly: GCF_000814065.1. Lineage (NCBI taxonomy): Bacteria > Pseudomonadati > Pseudomonadota > Gammaproteobacteria > Pseudomonadales > Pseudomonadaceae > Pseudomonas > Pseudomonas sp. C5pp. The sequence goes on from NZ_JWLN01000003.1 coordinate 231,219, forward strand.
CCTGGTGGCTCACATGACCCGCCAGGTGATCGGTCGCGAACTGCGGGGCGATTCCAGCCAGATCACCCAGGTACTGCGCGAAGCGCTCAAGCTGCTGCCCATGGGCGCGGACAATATCCGCATCCATCTCAACCCGCAGGATTTCGAGCTGGCCAAGGCCCTGCGCGAGCGCCATGAGGAAAGCTGGCGGCTGCTAGAAGACAGCGCGCTGCTGCCGGGCGGCTGCCGTATCGAGACCGCGCACAGCCGCATCGACGCGACCATGGAAACCCGCATCGAGAAAGCCGTGGCGCAACTGTTCGATCAGTTGCACGACCATTCGCTGCACCCGGCAGCGCCGGACATGTCGGTAGACCTGGACAGCCTGCCAGAGCGTGCCATGGGTAGCCCGGATGCATCTTGAACGCACCAGCTTCGGCAAACGCCTGGGCAGTTACGCCGAGGCCATCGAACTGCCGGCCCAGCCCATCGTTGAAGGCCGCCTGCTGCGCATGGTCGGCCTCACCCTGGAAGCCGAAGGCCTGCGCGCTGCAGTCGGCAGCCGCTGCCTGGTAATCAACGACGACAGCTACCACCCGGTGCAGGTGGAGGCCGAAGTCATGGGCTTTGCCGGGCCCAAGGTATTCCTCATGCCGGTCGGCAGCATTGTCGGCATCGCCCCCGGCGCGCGGGTGGTGCCGCTGGATGACAGCGGCCGCCTGCCCATGGGCATGAGCATGCTCGGCAGGGTGCTCGACGGCGCCGGTCGCGCGCTGGATGGCAAGGGCGGGATGAAGGCCGAGGACTGGGTGCCGATGGATGGCCCGGTGATCAACCCGTTGAACCGCGACCCCATCAGCAAGCCGCTGGACGTGGGAATTCGCAGCATCAATGGCCTGCTCACGGTCGGTCGCGGCCAGCGCCTGGGCCTGTTCGCCGGTACCGGTGTGGGCAAGTCGGTGTTGCTGGGCATGATGACCCGCTTCACCGAAGCCGAAATCATCGTCGTCGGCCTGATCGGCGAGCGGGGTCGCGAGGTCAAGGAATTCATCGAGCATATCCTGGGTGAGGAAGGCCTCAAGCGCTCGGTGGTGGTCGCTTCGCCCGCCGACGATGCGCCGCTGATGCGTCTGCGCGCCGCCATGTACTGCACACGTATTGCCGAGTACTTCCGCGACAAGGGCAAGAACGTGCTGTTGCTGATGGACTCGCTGACCCGTTTCGCCCAGGCCCAGCGTGAAATCGCCCTGGCCATCGGCGAGCCGCCGGCCACCCGGGGTTACCCGCCGTCGGTGTTCGCCAAGCTGCCCAAGCTGGTGGAGCGGGCCGGCAACGGCGAGCCAGGTGGTGGTTCGATCACCGCGTTCTATACCGTGTTGTCCGAGGGCGACGACCAGCAGGACCCGATTGCCGACGCGGCGCGCGGTGTGCTCGATGGCCACTTCGTGCTGTCGCGGCGGCTGGCCGAGGAAGGTCATTACCCGGCCATCGACATCGAAGCCTCGATCAGCCGGGTCATGCCCCAGGTGGTCGATGCCGACCATTTGCGCCAGGCGCAAAAGTTCAAGCAGTTGTGGTCGCGCCTGTCGCAGAGCCGCGACCTGATCAGCGTGGGTGCCTACGTGGCGGGTGGCGACCCGGAAACCGACCTGGCCATCGCCCTGCAATCGAAGCTGGTGGAGTTTTTGCGCCAGGGCCTGCGCGAGAGCGTGGGCATGGCGCAAAGCCGCGAACAGTTGGGGGCTATCTTTGCGCCCCCGGCGGGCGGTTGATAGGCCATGGCGCTGCCCGGACGTGCCGCGCGCCTGGCGCCGGTGGTGGACATGGCCGAAGAGGCCGAGCGCCAGGCGGCCCAGCGCCTTGGGCAGTTCCAGCAGCAGGTGGCCACGGCCCAGGCCAAACTGGCCGAGCTCGAGCGGTTTCGCGAGGATTACCAGCTGCAGTGGATCAATCGTGGCGGGCAGGGGGTGAACGGTAGCTGGCTGGTCAATTACCAGCGCTTCCTCGGGCAGCTGGAAACGGCCATGACCCAGCAGCGCCAGAGCCTGGTCTGGCACCAGAACAACCTCAACAATGCCCGAGGCACCTGGCAGCAGGCCTATGCCCGAGTGGAAGGCCTGCGCAAGCTGGTGCAGCGCTATCTGGAGGAAGCCCGGCGGGCCGAAGACAAGCGCGAGCAGCGCCTGCTCGACGAGCTGTCACAACGCCTGCCGCGGCAGAACCACCTATAGCCTGTACTGGCCTCTTCGCGGGTAAACCTGCTCCCACAGGCACGGCGCAGGATTCGAATTTGTGGAGATCCTGTGGGAGCGGGTTCACCCGCGAAGAGACCGGGACAGGCAGCCCACATGCTTGCCACCCCCGCCATCGCCTGCTAAACCTTTAAGGAGTTGCATCCGCCATCATCGAAGGAATCGCTAGCATGGCAGTCGAGACGGATTTTTCGCAGGACGGGAAAAAGCTGACAATAAAGATCAAGGGGCGCTTCGATTTCGGCAAGCACCAGGAATTTCGCGACGCCTACGAACGCCAGCCCAGCCGGCCAGATTCGGTGGTCGTCGACCTGAAGGACACTACCTACCTCGACAGTTCCGCGCTCGGCATGCTGCTGTTGCTACGTGACCATGCGGGCGGCGATGAATCGGATGTGCGTGTGGTGCATGCCAGCTCCGACGTGCGCAAGATCCTCGCCATCTCCAATTTCGAAAAACTCTTCGATATCAGTTGAGCGCCGACATGCCGGCCGAACAGGCGTTGACCGTGCTGGTGGCTGAAGACGGTGCCGCCGACCGCCTGCTCCTGGCGCAGATCGTGCGCCGTCAAGGTCATCAGGTACTTACCGCGGAAAACGGCGAGCAGGCGGTGGCGTTGTTCGTCGAGCGTCGCCCGCAACTGGTGCTGCTGGATGCGCTGATGCCGGTGATGGACGGCTTCGAGGCGGCGCGGCAGATCAAGGCCCTGGCCGGCGAAGCGCTGGTGCCGATCATTTTCCTGACTTCATTGAACGAGGAGGAAGGCCTGGTGCGCTGCCTGGAGGCAGGGGGCGACGACTTCATGGCCAAGCCCTACAGTGCGGTGATTCTCGGCGCCAAGATCCGCGCCATGGACCGCCTGCGCCGGCTGCAGGCCACCGTGATGGAGCAGCGTGACCAGATTGCCCGGCACCACCACCACCTGCTCAACGAGCAGCGGGTTGCCAAGGCGGTGTTCGACAAGGTGGCCCACTCCGGCTGCCTTGCCGCGCCCAACATCCGCTACCTGCAATCGCCGTATGCGCTGTTCAATGGTGACCTGATGCTGGCCGCGTTCACTCCGTCCGGCGACATGCGAGTGCTTCTCGGCGATTTTACCGGCCACGGCCTGCCAGCGGCGGTAGGGGCGATGCCGCTGGCTGAAGTGTTCTACGGCATGACTGCCAAGGGCTACGGCATGGCGCAGGTCCTGCGCGAGATGAACGCCAAGCTCAAGCGCATCCTGCCGGTGGACATGTTCTGTTGTGCGCTGCTGCTCAACCTGAGCATGCAGCGCGGTTCGGTGGAGGTGTGGAATGGTGGCATGCCTGATGGCTATCGCCTGGCAGTAGATGGCCAGGTGCTGTCGGCGCTGGGTTCGCGGCACCTGCCGCTGGGCATCCTGAACGCCGAGCGTTTCGATGACAGTACCGAAGTGTTGCCGCTGGCGCCGGGTGAACGCCTGCTGCTGCTGTCGGACGGCGTGCTCGACACGGCCGACGACCAGGAGCGCCTGTTCGGTGTGCAGCGCCTGCACAGGGTGCTGGCCGACAACCGTGACCCGGCGCGGCTGTTCGACGAAGTGATGCAGGCTCTGGAGCGCTTTGGCGGGCGCCCGCGCGATGACATCAGTCTGTGCGACATTCGTATGTTCAGTGCCGAGGAGCGGGTACCGGCGCCGATGATCTACTCTGATAGCGGTCGTTCCAGCCCGCTGGACTGGTCGCTGGGGTTCGAGGTGCGTGGCGAGAGCCTCAAGCGCTTCAACCCGGTGCCGTATCTGGTGCAGTTGTTGCAAGAGATTCATGGCCTGCGTGCGCGCACCGGCAACCTGCACAGTGTGCTCAGCGAGCTGTATTCAAACGCGCTGGAGCATGGCGTGCTGGGCCTGGATTCGCAGCTCAAGCGCGATGGCCAAGGCTTTGCAGACTATTATCAGGAACGCGCCCGGCGCCTCGGGGTGCTGACCGACGGTTACGTGCGCATCGATTTCAAGGTTGAACCGCATGCCGACGGCGGGCGTCTGATGATCGAGGTCCGTGACAGTGGTGCCGGGTTCGATGTGCAGCGCGTGCTGTCGCGGCCCACGCTGGAGCAGGGGCTGAGTGGGCGTGGCCTGAATTTGGTAAGGCGGCTGGCCAGCAGCGCTTGCTGGAGTGAGGGTGGGCGTTGCGCGCATGTGGAGTTCGTCTGGTGAGCCACGGGTTGGCTCGGGCATAATCTGGCTTGATCAAGGAGTGAACAAGTGACTGACATGCATATTGACCATAAGGTACTCAGCGACCTGCGTGAGGTCATGGAAGATGGCTACCTGCAGTTGGTGCAAACCTTTCTTGACGACTCCGAGCGGCGCCTGGGCCAGCTGCATGCGGCCAAAAGTGCCGAAGAGCTCGGTTCTGCGGCCCACAGTTTCAAGGGCAGCAGCAGCAACATGGGCGCGGTTGCACTGGCCAGCCTGTGCCAGCAACTGGAGGAGCGCGCGCGGCGGCCTCCGCTGTATGGCATCGAGGACCTGATCAACCGCATCGACCTGGAGTTCGTCGAAGTGCAGCGCTTCTACCGAGGTGAGCAGCAACGCATTTCGGCGGGTTGATATACGACTTGGCGCGAGTCTTGCCTGTCTCTGGCTGGATGATTTTTTTGTTTCTGGCGCGGAGACCGCTCGATGCCTGTCGCACCCAACCCATTGTTGCAAGGCAACGCCATTGCCAATACCTCGCGTTCGGCCACCGCACAGGCCGACAAGCCGCTGCAGGCGCTGGGCGACAAGGGCGACGGCTTCGGCCAGGTGATGGCCAGGCAGGGCCGCGACAAGGCCGCAGGGCAGGACGACAAGGTCGCCCAGGCCAAGCCCAAGGACAAGCCCGAGGCGGCGCAGGGCGGCAAGAAAGGCGCTGCCGACAAACCCGCGGTTGCCGATGACGGCAAACAATTGCCAGCCGACGACCAGGCCCAGACTGACACCGGCTTGCGCGATGCCAGCCTGGTGGCCGGCCAGGTAACCGACGCCCAGCCTGGCGCTCAGCTGATCCAGGCGCAGGCCGAGGCGGTGGCGCCGGTGTTGCAGGCCGCCGCGGCGCAGGTCACCGCCGAGCTGCCCGAGGAGCCGGCCGCCGAGGAAGCCTTCGATCCCGACGCCGATCCTCTGGCCAACCTGCCGACCTTGCGCCTGGCGCTGGAGCAAAGCGCCCAGGCCAAGGGAGCGACCTCGGCGCATGCCCTGGATCCTTCGCAGGCTCAGGGCGAGGAGGGGCAGGCCGCCGTCAATACCTTGGCGAATCTGGTCGAGAATGCCGAGGGTGAAGCGGGCGAGCCCGGCGACAAGGCCTTTGCTGCCTTGCTCGAAGATGGCCTGAAGGACACCAAGAGCGCTGGCAGCGATACACGCGTAGACGATTTCGCCAACCGCCTGGCCAACCTGACCCAGGCCGCCACGGCCAAGACCGCCAATGCCGTGCCGGCCAGTGCCAGCCCATTGCACCAACCGCTGCCGATGAACCAGAACGCCTGGGCCGAGGGCCTGGTCAACCGGGTCATGTACCTGTCCAGCCAGAACCTCAAGTCGGCGGATATCCAGCTGGAACCGGCTGAACTGGGCCGCCTGGACATTCGCGTCAATGTTGCGACGGACCAGTCGACCCAGGTCACCTTCATCAGCGGCCACGCCGGCGTGCGTGACGCCCTCGACAGCCAGGTGCACCGCCTGCGCGAGCTGTTCGCCCAGCAGGGGCTGGCACAGCCGGATGTCAACGTGGCCGACCAGTCGCGCGGGCAGCAGCAACAGCAGCAGGGTCAGGCGCAGGGCAGCAACCTGTCCGGGGTGGCGGCGCGCCGGGCCGAGCAGGGCGGGGCCGAGGCAGTCGATAGCGCCCGGCCTGTGGAGCAGCAGGTGGTTGTTGGTGACAGTGCGGTCGATTATTACGCGTAGATCCCGATTGCCTGTACTGGCCTCTTCGCGGGTAAACCCGCTCCCACAAGTACAGCGCAGGGTTCGAAGCCTGTGGAGGTCCTGTGGGAGCGGGTTCACCCGCGAAGAAGCCAGCACGGTTGTCCCTTCTGCAAAATCTGGCATAACACTTGCTCAAGCCAAGCCATCCTCCCTTGAACCCCCGATGGACGACGGATTATTGGCATGGCGAAGAGCGAAGCAGTCAAAGACCCCGCCACTAAAGGCAAACTCAAGCTGATCCTGCTGGCAGTAGTGGGCCTGTTGCTGGCGATCGGCCTTTCGGTGGGCGCTACCTGGTTCATCATGCACAAGAGCGAGCCAGCCCCGGTCGCCGACCCTGCAGCCAGCAACGTCAAGCCAGCGGCTATCTACGAAGCATTGGCCCCGGCCTTCGTGGTCAACTTCAACCAGAACGGTCGCCAGCGCTACATGCAGGTGAGCATCACCCTGCAAGCGCGCAACCAGGCTGATCTGGACGCCCTCAAGGTGCACATGCCGGTAATCCGCAACAACCTGGTGATGATGTTCTCCGGGCAAGGCTTCGACACCCTGGCCGGTAGCCCGGTGGGACAGGAAATGCTGCGCCAGAAGGCCACCGCAGTGGTCCAGGAAGTGGCGCAGAAGGAAGTCGGCAAGCCGGTCGTCGACCAGTTGCTGTTCACCAATTTCGTATTGCAGTAGGAGTCCGCAATGGCCGTACAGGACCTGCTGTCCCAGGATGAAATCGATGCCCTGTTGCATGGCGTCGACGACGGGCTGGTGCAGACCGAGAGTGCATCCGAGCCTGGCAGCATCAAAAGCTACGACCTGACCAGTCAGGACCGTATCGTGCGGGGTCGCATGCCGACCCTGGAAATGATCAACGAGCGCTTCGCCCGTTACACCCGTATCAGCATGTTCAACCTGCTGCGCCGCTCCGCCGACGTGGCGGTGGGTGGCGTGCAGGTGATGAAGTTCGGCGAATACGTGCACTCGCTGTACGTGCCGACCAGCCTCAACCTGGTCAAGATCAAGCCGCTGCGCGGTACCTCGCTGTTCATCCTCGACGCCAAGCTGGTGTTCAAGCTGGTGGACAACTTCTTCGGCGGCGACGGCCGCCACGCCAAGATCGAAGGCCGCGAGTTCACCCCCACCGAGTTGCGCGTGGTGCGCATGGTGCTGGACCAGTGCTTCGTCGACCTCAAGGAAGCCTGGCAGGCAATCATGCCGGTCACCTTCGAGTACATGAACTCCGAGGTAAACCCGGCCATGGCCAACATTGTCGGCCCCAGCGAGGCGGTGGTGGTGTCCACCTTCCACATCGAGCTGGACGGCGGTGGTGGCGACCTGCACGTGACCATGCCGTACTCGATGATCGAGCCGGTGCGGGAAATGCTCGACGCCGGTTTCCAGTCCGACCTGGACGACCAGGACGAACGCTGGGTCAAGGCCCTGCGCGAGGATGTGCTGGACGTGGCCGTGCCGCTGACCGCCACCGTAGCCCGGCGCCAGCTGAAGCTGCGCGACATCCTGCATATGCAGCCTGGCGACGTGATCCCGGTGGAGCTGCCCGAGCACCTGGTGCTGCGCGCGAACGGCGTGCCGTCGTTCAAGGCGCGCCTGGGTTCGCACAAGGGCAACCTGGCGCTGCAGATCATCGACCCGATCGAACGCCGCTGACGGCGTGCCGGTCGCACATAACGAATTGAATGCCTGTCGAGGAAACCATGGCTAACGAAAACGAGATCACCTCCGCAGAGGACCAGGCACTGGCCGATGAATGGGCTGCGGCACTGGAAGAAACCGGTGCAGCCGGCCAGGCCGATATCGATGCACTGCTGGGTGGTGACACCGGTAGCAGCAACGGCGGCGCGGGCCGCCTGCCGATGGAGGAGTTCGCCAGCTCGCCGAAGCCGAACGAAAACGTCAGCCTCGAAGGCCCTAACCTGGATGTGATCCTGGATATCCCGGTGAACATTTCCATGGAAGTGGGCAGCACCGAGATCAACATCCGCAACCTGCTGCAGCTCAACCAGGGCTCGGTGATCGAGCTCGACCGCCTGGCCGGCGAACCGCTCGACGTGCTGGTCAACGGCACGCTGATCGCCCATGGCGAGGTGGTGGTGGTCAACGAGAAGTTCGGCATCCGCCTGACCGACGTGATCAGCCCCAGCGAACGTATCAAGAAGCTGCGCTGAGTGAAGGGCACGATGCGCGCCATCGCGGCGCTCGCCGCGCTGCTCGCCAGCCAGGCTTGCCTGGCCGCGGCCACGCCGGCGGCAACCCCGGCAACCGCGCCTGGCAGCCTCGGTGGGCAGCTGGCGCAGATGGTCTTCGGCCTGCTGCTGGTGGTCGGCCTGATCTTCTTCCTGGCCTGGTTGCTGCGGCGCATGCAAAGCACGGCGGTAAAGGGCGGGCAGGTGATCGAGATCGTCGGCAGCCGGGCCATCGGCCCGCGTGATCGGCTGCTGCTGGTGCAAGTGGGCAAGGAGCAGATCCTGATTGGCCATGCCCCTGGCAGCATCGAGGCCCTGCATGTGCTGGCCGAACCCGTGGAAGTGCCGGAAAACGCCCGCCAGGCGACGCCGGAGTTTGCCCAGCGGCTGATGGAGCTGATGGGCAAGGACCCTAAGGACAAGAAGTGATGAGTGGCGCGCTGCGTGTGTTGTTGACTCTGGCGCTGCTGCTGGCTGCGCCGCTGGCCCTGGGTGCCGACCCGCTGTCGATCCCGGCCATTACCCTGTCCAATACCGCGGACGGGCAGCAGGAGTATTCGGTCAGCCTGCAGATCCTGCTGATCATGACGGCGCTCAGCTTCATCCCGGCGTTCGTCATTCTGATGACCAGCTTCACCCGCATCATCATCGTGTTCTCGATCCTGCGTCAGGCCCTGGGCCTGCAGCAGACGCCGTCGAACCAGCTGCTGACCGGCATGGCGCTGTTCCTGACCATGTTCATCATGGCGCCGGTGTTCGACCGGGTGAACCAGGACGCCCTGCAGCCGTACCTGAAGGAGCAGATGACCGCCCAGCAGGCCATCGACAAGGCCCAAGGGCCGCTCAAGGACTTCATGCTGGCACAAACCCGGCAAAGCGACCTCGACCTGTTCATGCGCCTGTCCAAGCGTACCGACATCGCCGGCCCGGACCAGGTGCCGCTGACGATCCTGGTGCCGGCGTTCGTGACATCCGAGCTGAAGACCGCGTTCCAGATCGGTTTCATGATCTTCATCCCGTTCCTGATCATCGACATGGTAGTGGCCAGCGTGCTGATGGCCATGGGTATGATGATGCTGTCGCCGCTGATCATCTCGCTGCCGTTCAAGATCATGCTGTTCGTGCTGGTCGATGGCTGGGCGCTGATCATGGGTACCCTGGCCAGCAGTTTCGGCGGCGTCTGACGCCGTCAAGGAGAGCCGCCGATGACACCTGAAGTCGCTGTCGACCTGTTCCGTGATGCCTTGTGGCTGACCACCCTGATGGTCGCCATACTGGTGGTGCCCAGCCTGCTGGTGGGCCTGGTGGTGGCCATGTTCCAGGCCGCCACCCAGATCAACGAACAGACCTTGAGTTTCCTGCCGCGCCTGCTTGTGATGCTGGTCACGCTGATCATCGCCGGGCCGTGGCTGGTGCAGAAGTTCATGGAGTACTTCACCAGTCTCTATACCAACATTCCTCAGCTGATCGGTTGACGCGCCGATGCTGGAGCTGACCGACACGCAGATCGGCACCTGGGTCGCGACCTTCATCCTGCCGTTGTTCCGGGTGACGGCGGTGCTGATGACCATGCCGATCTTCGGCACCCGTATGCTGCCGGCGCGGGTGCGCCTGTACGTGGCGGTGGCCATCACGGTGGTGATCGTCCCGGCCCTGCCACCCTTGCCCGAGTTCGACCCGTTGAGCCTGCGCGGCCTGCTGCTGTGTGCCGAGCAGGTCATCGTCGGGGCGTTGTTCGGGTTGTCGTTGCAGTTGCTGTTCCAGGCTTTCGTGATCGCAGGCCAGATCGTCGCGGTGCAGATGGGCATGGCCTTCGCATCGATGGTCGACCCGGCCAACGGCGTCAACGTCGCGGTGATCAGCCAGTTCATGACCATGCTGGTGAGTGTGCTGTTCCTGCTGATGAACGGCCATCTGGTGGCGTTCGAGGTACTGACCGAAAGCTTCACCACCTTGCCGGTAGGCAACGCGCTGGTGGTCAATCAGTTCTGGGAACTGGCGGGGCGCCTGGGTTGGGTGTTCGGTGCCGGCCTGCTGCTGATCCTGCCGGCTATCGCCGCGCTGCTGGTGGTGAACATCGCTTTTGGCGTAATGACGCGTGCCGCGCCGCAGTTGAACATTTTCTCCATCGGTTTTCCGCTGACCCTGGTCATGGGTATGTTCATTTTCTGGGTCGGCCTGGCCGACATACTTTCCCATTACCAGGCATTGGCCAGCGAAGCGCTGCAATGGCTGCGTGATCTGGCAAGGGCGCGCTGAGCATGGCGGAAAGCGAAAGCGGTCAGGACAAGACAGAAGAACCCACCGACAAGCGCAAGCGCGATGCCCGCGAGAAAGGCGAGATCGCGCGTTCCAAAGAGCTGAACACGGTGGCGGTGACCTTGGCCGGTGCCGGTGGCCTGCTGGCGTTCGGCGGCCACCTGGCCGAGACGCTGCTGGCGATCATGCGCATGAACTTCAGCCTGACCCGCGACTTCATCGTCGATGAGCGCGCCATGGGTGCCTTCCTGCTGGCCTCGGGCAAGATGGCCATCTGGGCGGTGCAGCCGATCTTGATCCTGTTGTTCGTGATTTCCTTCGTCGCGCCGATAGTCCTGGGCGGTTTCCTGTTTTCCGGCAGCCTGCTGCAGCCGAAATTCAGCCGCATGAATCCCTTGTCGGGGATCAAGCGCATGTTCTCGATGAACGCCTTGACCGAGCTATTGAAGGCGCTCGCCAAGTTTTTCGTGATCCTGGTCGTGGCGGTGGTGGTGCTGGTCAACGACCGCCAGGCGCTGCTTGCGATCGCCAATGAGCCGTTGGAGCAGGCGATCATCCATAGCCTGCAGGTGGTGGGCTGGAGCGCATTGTGGATGTCGGCCGGGCTGCTGTTGATTGCGGCGGCGGACGTGCCGTTCCAGCTGTGGCAGACGCACAACAAACTGAAGATGACCAAGCAGGAAATCAAGGACGAGTACAAGGACAGCGAAGGCAAGCCCGAGGTCAAGCAGCGTATCCGCCAGCTTCAGCGTGAGGCTTCGCAGCGGCGCATGATGGCGGCTGTCCCGGAAGCCGACGTGATCATTACCAACCCGACGCATTATGCGGTGGCCTTGCAATACGACCCTGAGAAAGGCGGGGCGGCGCCGTTGCTGCTGGCCAAGGGGACGGATTTCATTGCTTTGAAGATTCGCGAGATCGGCGTGGAGCACAAGGTCCAGATCCTCGAATCGCCGGCGTTGGCGCGGGCGATCTACTACTCCACCGAACTCGAGCAGGAAATCCCTGCCGGGCTTTACCTGGCAGTGGCGCAGGTGCTGGCCTATGTGTTCCAGATCCGCCAGTACCGGGCTGGCAAGGGCAAGCGGCCAGAGCCGCTGAAGGACGACCTGCCGATTCCGCCGGACCTGCGCCGCGACAGTTGACTTTGTGTAAGGGCTTCTGGCCCTTTCGCGGGTAAACCCGCACACAGGTCCTCTGCTGCGGTCCCTGTGGGAGCGGGTTCACCCGCGAAGAGGCCGGAACAGGCAACATAAATCACCCATCGAGCAAAGTTGGAAAGCTTCTTGCAAAGCCAGCGCCAGGCGCCCCCTGTGCGTCAAAGTTTTGCATCAAGAGGACTCGCGGTGGATCGCACTCAGTTAATCAGCAACGCCCGTAACAACCTGGCCGGGCTCGGCCGGGGCAACCTGGGTGTGCCGCTGTTGCTGCTGGTGATGTTGGCAATGATGATGTTGCCGATACCGCCGTTCCTGCTCGACGTGTTCTTCACTTTCAACATCGCCCTGTCGATCGTGGTCCTGCTGGTCTGCGTCTACGCCCTGCGCCCGCTCGACTTCGCCGCATTCCCCACCATCCTGCTGGTGGCCACGCTGTTGCGCCTGGCCCTGAACGTGGCCTCCACCCGGGTTGTGATGCTGCATGGCCAGGAGGGCCACGGCGCCGCCGGCAAGGTGATCCAGGCCTTCGGCGAGGTAGTGATCGGCGGTAACTACGTGGTCGGTGCCGTGGTGTTCGCCATCCTCATGATCATCAACTTCGTGGTGGTGACCAAGGGTGCCGGGCGTATTTCGGAAGTGAGCGCGCGTTTCACCCTCGACGCCATGCCCGGCAAGCAGATGGCCATCGACGCCGACCTCAACGCCGGCCTGATCGACCAGGCCCAGGCCAAGCACCGTCGTGCCGAAGTGGCGCAGGAAGCCGAGTTCTACGGTTCGATGGACGGTGCCAGCAAGTTCGTCCGCGGTGACGCCATCGCCGGCCTGCTGATCCTGTTCATCAACCTGATCGGCGGCATGCTGATCGGCATGCTGCAGCACGGCATGAGCTTTGGCGATGCCGGCAAGGTGTACGCCTTGCTGACCATCGGTGACGGTTTGGTGGCGCAATTGCCATCACTGTTGCTGTCCACCGCTGCCGCGATCATGGTTACCCGTGCTTCGGGCTCCGAGGACATGGGCAAGCTGATCAACCGGCAGATGTTCGATTCGCCCAAGGCCCTGGCGGTGTCCGGCGCGCTGATGATCGTCATGGGTCTGGTGCCGGGCATGCCGCACGTGGCCTTCCTCAGCCTTGGCCTGCTGGCCGGTGGTGGCGCGTACCTGGTGTGGAAGAAGCAGCAGAAGGCCAAGGCGCAGGCGCTGCAGGAGGCGCAGCGCCAGCAGGACCTGTTGCCCTCGCCACAGCGCGCGCTGGAAACCAAGGAGCTGGGCTGGGACGACGTCACGCCGATCGACATGATTGGCCTGGAGGTCGGCTACCGGCTGATCCCGCTTGTCGATCGCAACCAGGGTGGCCAGTTGCTGGCGCGGATCAAGGGCGTGCGCAAGAAGCTGTCGCAGGACCTGGGCTTCCTCATGCCCACCGTGCACATCCGCGACAACCTTGACCTGCAGCCCAGCGCCTATCGCCTGACCCTGATGGGGGTGATCCTGGCCGAAGCCGAGATCTACCCGGATCGCGAACTGGCAATCAACCCGGGGCAGGTGTTCGGTACCCTCAACGGCATTGCCGCGCGTGACCCGGCGTTTGGCCTTGAAGCCGTGTGGATCGATGTCGGCCAGCGCTCCCAGGCGCAGTCGCTGGGCTACACCGTGGTCGACGCCAGTACCGTGGTGGCCACCCACCTGAACCAGATCCTGCAGAAGCATTGCCACGAGCTGATCGGCCATGAAGAGGTCCAGCAACTGCTGCAGGTGTTGGCCAAGGCATCGCCTAAACTTGCAGAAGAGCTGGTGCCGGGTGTCATTTCGTTGTCGGGCCTGCTCAAGGTGCTGCAAGCGCTGTTGTCGGAACAGGTGCCGGTGCGCGATATCCGCAGTATCGCCGAGGCGATCGCGAACAACGCCGGCAAGAGTCAAGATACCGCCGCGCTGGTGGCGGCGGTGCGCGTCGGATTGTGTCGCGCCATCGTGCAAAGCATTGTCGGCGTTGAGTCGGAGCTGCCAGTGATTACCCTGGAGCCAAGGTTGGAACAGATTTTGCTCAATAGTCTGCAAAGGGCCGGGCAAGGTCAGGAAGACGGTGTTCTTCTGGAACCGAGCATGGCCGAGAAGCTGCAGCGTTCGCTGATCGAGGCGGCCCAGCGCCAGGAAATGCAGGGCCAGCCGGCCATCCTCCTGGTCGCCGGCCCGATCCGCGCCATGCTGTCGCGTTTCGGCCGCCTGGCTGTACCGAATTTGCATGTTCTGGCGTATCAGGAAATACCGGACAACAAGCAAGTCACCATCGTTGCCACCGTGGGCCCTAACGGCTGAGGTAGGGGATAATGCAAGTTAAGCGATTTTTCGCCGCCGATATGCGTCAGGCCATGAAGCTGGTCCGTGATGAGCTGGGCGCCGATGCCGCCATCATCGGCAACCGTCGCATCGCCGGCGGTGTCGAGCTGACGGCCGCGCTGGACTACAAGCTGTCCGCCCTGGCTCCACGTGTGCCCAACGCCGAACTGGAAGAAGAGCTGCGCAAGACGCATACGCGCATCGCCACCGCCCAGGCCGAGCTGGGCCACCGCCAGGACAGCAGCGACAACAACCGCCAATTGTTCGCCGGGCAGTCGCTGACCGCCGCCGAGCCGTTGATCGAACCGCATGTCGATGTTCCCGAGGCTGCTGCAGCGCCTGCGTCGGCGCCGGTCGACCCGCGCCTGTTCGATGCCATGCGCTCCGAGCTGTCGGGCCTGCGCGAGCTGCTGGAAGTGCAGCTCGGCTCGCTGGCCTGGAACCAGCTGCAGGGCAGCAAGCCGCAGCAGGCCACCGTCTGGCGCCGGCTGCAGCGTATCGGCCTGTCCGGGCCGATCGCCCGTGAACTGTTGGACCTGACTGCCGAGATCGACGAGCCACGCCAGGCCTGGCGCATGTTGCTTGCGCACCTGGCGCGGATGATCGAAATCCCCGAGGTCGAGCCGATCGAAGAGGGTGGGGTGATTGCCATGGTCGGCCCGGCCGGCATGGGCAAGACCACCACCCTGGCCAAGCTGGCCGCCCGCTACGTGCTCAAGTACGGCGCGCAGAACCTGGCGCTGGTGAGTATGGACAGCTTCCGCATTGGCGCCCAGGAGCAGCTCAAGACCCTGGGCCGCATCCTCAACGTGCCGGTGACCTACGTCGACCCGGGCCAGTCGCTTGCTGCGGCGCTGGAGCCGCTGCTGCGCAAGCGCGTGGTGCTGATCGATACCGCCGGCCTGCAGGCCAGCGACCCGGCCCTGCGCATGCAACTGGATACCCTGGCCGGGCGTGGCATTGCCGCGAAGAACTACCTGGTGCTGGCCACCACCAGCCAGAAGCAGGTGCTGACCGCCGCCTACCACAGCTACAAGCGCTGCGGCCTGGCTGGTTGCATCCTGACCAAACTCGATGAAACGGCGAGCCTTGGCGACGTGCTGAGCCTTGCCATCAGTCATGAACTGCCAGTGGCCTACCTGACCGACGGGCCGCGCATTCCTGACGACCTGCACCTGCCTCGGGGGCACCAGTTGGTATCCCGCGCGGTCAATGTGCAGCAGCAGGACGAGCCCAGCGAAGAGGCCATGGCCGACATGTTCGCTGATCTCTATCACAACCCACGGCGAGCGGGTTGATGATGAAGTGTGTGCAAGGTAGCTATGCCAAAGGGTACGCAGAATTGCCCTACGTGTGGCCTGAGTCCCAGCGAGACAAGGTAAAGAACAGACATGGGTAGCATGCATCCCGTACAGGTGATCGCCGTGACCGGTGGCAAAGGTGGCGTCGGCAAGACTAACGTTTCAGTGAACCTGTCCCTGGCGCTGGCCGAGCTTGGCCGCAGGGTCATGCTGCTGGACGCCGACCTGGGCCTGGCCAATGTCGACGTACTGCTGGGCCTTACCCCCAAGCGGACCCTTGCCGATGTCATCGAAGGGCGCTGCGAACTGCGCGACGTGATGTTGCAGGGCCCTGGTGGAGTGCGCATCGTGCCGGCTGCCTCGGGCACGCAGAGCATGGTGCACCTGGCCCCGGCCCAGCATGCCGGGCTGATCCAGGCGTTCAGCGAAGTCGGCGACAACCTCGACGTGCTGGTGATCGACACCGCGGCCGGTATCGGTGATTCGGTGGTCAGCTTCGTCCGCGCCGCCCAGGAAGTGCTGCTGGTGGTATGCGATGAACCCACCTCGATCACCGATGCCTACGCCCTGATCAAGCTGCTCAATCGCGACTACGGCATGAACCGTTTCCGCGTGCTGGCCAACATGGCGCAGAGCCCGCAGGAAGGCCGCAACCTGTTCGCCAAGCTGACCAAGGTCACCGACCGCTTCCTCGACGTTGCCCTGCAGTACGTGGGCGCCGTGCCGTATGACGAGTGCGTGCGCAAGGCGGTGCAGAAGCAGCGTGCCGTGTACGAAGCCTTCCCACGCTCCAAATGCGCGCTGGCCTTCAAGGCGATAGCCCAGAAGGTCGACAGCTGGCCGCTGCCTGCCAACCCGCGTGGCCATCTGGAATTCTTTGTCGAGCGTCTGGTGCAACCCACCAGCGCGGGTCCAGTGCTATGAACGCCAGCGGTTTCAAGATGTACAGCCGAGCGTCGAAAGACGCCCAGTACGAGCTGATCGAACGCTACGCCCCGCTGGTCAAGCGCATCGCCTACCACCTGCTGGCGCGGCTGCCGGCCAACGTGCAGGTCGAGGACCTGATCCAGGCCGGCATGATCGGCCTGCTGGAAGTGGCCAACAAGTACGACGCCAGCAAGGGCGCCAGCTTTGAAACCTATGCCGGCATCCGCATCCGCGGGGCCATGCTGGACGAAGTGCGCAAGGGCGACTGGGCACCGCGTTCGGTGCACCGCAACACCCGCATGGTCAGCGACGCGATGCGTGCGGTTGAAGCCAGAACCGGCCGTGACGCTAAAGATCATGAAGTTGCTGCCGAACTCCAATTGAGTCTCGATGATTACTACGGGATCTTGAACGATACCCTGGGCAGCCGCCTGTTCAGCTTCGACGACCTGTTGCAGGACGGTGAGCACGAAGGGCTGCATGAGGATGGCGCCAGTGGCCAGGTAGAACCTGCGCGCGGCCTGGAGGACGAGCGCTTCCAGGCCGCCCTGACCGAGGCCATCTCCAACCTGCCGGAGCGTGAGCGCCTGGTGCTGGCGCTGTACTACGACGAAGAGCTGAACCTCAAGGAAATCGGTGAGGTGCTGGGGGTCAGCGAGTCGCGGGTCAGCCAGTTGCACAGCCAGTGTGCCGCGCGCCTGCGCAGCCGCCTGGGGGAATGGCGGGCGCGTTGAGCCCGCTGTCGTTGCAGTCGTTTTCTACGTTGTACCGAATTGTGAATGCGCGCTCGGGGCCGAGCGCGTTTGAGACTGCTTGGAGGTCTACTTGAACAAAGACATGAAAATCCTCATCGTTGACGACTTTTCGACGATGCGGCGGATCATCAAGAACCTGTTGCGTGACCTGGGCTTCACCAACACCGAAGAAGCCGATGACGGCACTACGGCGCTGCCGATGCTGGAGAACGGCCACTACGACTTCCTGGTGACCGACTGGAACATGCCTGGCATGTCCGGCATCGACCTGCTGCGCAAGGTGCGTGCCCACGATCGCCTGAAAACCATGCCGGTGCTGATGGTGACCGCCGAAGCCAAGCGCGACCAGATCATCGAAGCGGCCCAGGCCGGCGTCAATGGCTACGTGGTCAAGCCGTTCACCGCCCAGGTGCTCAAAGAAAAGATCGAGAAGATCTTCGAACGCGTCAACGGCTGAGTCACGTCAGGGGGCGCGCCATGGATTCATCACAAACGTCTTTGGGCGAGTTCGAATCGACCCTGAAGAAGCATGCCCAGGAGCTGGTCGAAAGCCTGGAGCGGGGCCGTTTCGGCGAGGCGGTGCAGCTGATTCATGAGCTGAACCAGACCCGCGACCGCGGCCTGTACCAGGAAGTCGGCAAGCTGACCCGCGAGCTGCACAGTGCCATCGTCAGTTTCCAGATCGACCCGACCATGCCGCAGGCCGAGGAGGTGTCGCAGATTACCGACGCCACCGAGCGCCTGTCGTACGTGGTCAGGCTTACCGAGGGCGCGGCCAACCGCACCATGGACCTGGTCGAGGAAAGCACCCCGGTGCTCAACGATTTGGCCAGCGAGGCACAGGCACTGAGCGCCGACTGGCAGCGTTTCATGCGCCGTGAAGTGGCTGCGCCGGAGTTCCGTGACCTGGTCAAACGCATCGACAGTTTCCTGACGCACAGCGCCGAGGGCAACCGCAAGGTCGCCGGGCACCTCAACGACATTCTGCTGGCCCAGGACTATCAGGACCTGACCGGCCAGGTGATCAAGCGCGTCACCACCTTGGTCACCGAGGTGGAAAGCAACCTGCTCAAACTGGTGCTGATGGCCAGCCAGGTCGACCGCTTCGCGGGCATCCAGCATGACCACGATCAGCTTCGCGCAGAAAAAGATCGAGAAAAACATCCGACTCGGGGTGAAGGTCCGCAGATTCATGCCGATAAGCGTGAAGACGTTGTGTCCGGTCAGGACGATGTCGATGATCTGCTGTCCAGCCTGGGTTTTTAAGGAGCACGTTTGATGAGCTTCGGCGCCGATGAAGAAATCCTCCAGGATTTCCTGGTAGAAGCCGGCGAAATTCTTGAGCAACTGTCCGAGCAACTGGTCGAGCTGGAAAGCCGGCCCGACGATGCCGACCTGCTCAATGCGATCTTTCGCGGTTTCCACACTGTAAAAGGGGGCGCCGGCTTCCTTCAGCTGAACGAGCTGGTGGAGTGCTGCCATATCGCCGAGAACGTGTTCGACGTCCTGCGCAAAGGTGAGCGCCGGGTCGACGCGGAACTGATGGATGTGGTGCTCGAGGCACTGGACACGGTCAACAGCATGTTTGGCCAGGTGCGCGAGCGCGCCGAAGTGACCCCGGCTACCCCCGAGCTTTTGGCGGCGCTGTCGCGCCTGGCCGAGCCGGGGGGCGCCGTGGCCGTTGAAGCGCCTGCCGCCGCAGCACCGGCACCGGTTGCCGAAGCGCCTGCCGAGGAGCAGGACATCACCGACAGCGAGTTCGAACAGCTGCTCGATTCGCTCGATGCGGTCAAGGCGCAAGCTGCGGCCGACGAGCAGATGCAGGGCGAGACCGTGAGCGGTGAAGGTGACGAAATCACCGACGCCGAGTTCGAGTCGCTGCTCGACCAGTTGCACGGCAAAGGCCAGTTCAGCGCCGAGGTTGCCGCGCAGCCGGTTGCCAGCGCGCCGGAAGTGGCCAGCGACGAAATTACCGACGCCGAATTCGAATCGCTGCTGGACCAGTTGCATGGCAAGGGCACCTTCCAGGCCGATGCCTTGCCCGCTGCCAAGGCGCCGGCGCCTGCTGCAACTGACACCGGTGCAGCCAGCGATGAAATCAGCGAGCACGAGTTCGAGGCGCTGCTGGACCAGTTGCACGGCAAAGGCAAGTTCGGCGGCGACGTGGCCGCCGTCGAAGCCCCGGCTGCAACCAAGGTGCAAGTGCCGGCAGCGGCCAAGGCCGACAGCCAGCCCGTGGCCAAGCCAGCAGCAGCTGCTGCTCCGGCACCGGCGCCGGCGCCTGCCAGCAAACCTGCCGCAGCACCCCGCGCCCCGGCCCCGGCCGCCGACAAGCATGGCGCCAGCGAAGCGGAAACCACCGTGCGGGTCGATACCGCGCGCCTGGACGAGATCATGAACATGGTCGGCGAACTGGTCCTGGTGCGTAACCGTCTGGTGCGCCTGGGCCTTAACAGCGGTGACGAGGCCATGTCCAAGGCCGTGTCCAACCTCGACGTGGTCACCGCCGACCTGCAGACCGCGGTGATGAAAACCCGCATGCAGCCGATCAAGAAAGTCTTCGGCCGCTTCCCGCGCCTGGTGCGTGATCTGGCCCGCCAGCTCAAGAAAGAAATCAACCTGGAGCTGGTCGGCGAAGAGACCGACCTCGACAAGAATCTGGTCGAGGCCCTGGCCGACCCGTTGGTGCACCTGGTGCGCAACGCTGTCGACCATGGCGTGGAAATGCCCGAAGAGCGTGAAGCCTCCGGCAAGGCGCGCACCGGCCGCGTAGTGCTGTCGGCCGAGCAGGAAGGCGACCACATCCTGCTGTCGATCTCCGACGACGGCAAGGGCATGGACCCCAACATCCTGCGCGCCAAGGCCGTGGAAAAGGGCCTGATGGACAAGGATGCCGCCGATCGCCTGAGCGAGTCGGACTGCTACAACCTGATCTTCGCCCCGGGCTTCTCGACCAAGACCGAGATTTCCGACGTGTCCGGCCGCGGTGTGGGCATGGACGTGGTGAAGACCAAGATCTCCCAGCTCAACGGCTCGATCAACATCTTCTCGGCCAAGGGCCAGGGCTCGAAGATCGTCATCAAGGTGCCGCTGACCCTGGCGATCATGCCCACCCTGATGGTGATGCTGGGCAACCAGGCGTTCGCCTTCCCGCTGGTCAACGTCAACGAGATCTTCCACCTCGACCTGTCGCGCACCAACGTGGTCGACGGCCAGGAAGTGGTGATCGTGCGCGACAAGGCGCTGCCGCTGTTCTACCTCAAGCGCTGGCTGGTCCAGGGCCAGGTGCACGAAGAGCAGCACGAGGGCCACGTGGTGATCCTGTCCGTCGGCACCCAGCGCATCGGCTTTGTCGTCGATCAACTGGTTGGCCAGGAAGAAGTGGTAATCAAGCCGCTGGGCAAGATGCTGCAGGGCACCCCGGGCATGTCCGGGGCCACCATCACCGGCGACGGTCGCATCGCGTTGATTCTCGACGTCCCGAGCATGCTCAAGCGTTACGCCGCGCGGCGTATTTGATTTCGGTGGCGCACCCTGGCGGGTTGCGCCGCCTAATGGAGTGTTTATGGCAGTCAAGGTCCTGGTGGTGGATGATTCCGGTTTCTTCCGCCGCCGCGTCTCGGAAATCCTCTCGGCGGATCCGACGATCCAGGTAGTGGGTACCGCGACCAACGGCAAGGAAGCAATCGACCAGGCGCTGGCGCTGAAGCCCGATGTCATCACCATGGACTACGAAATGCCCATGATGGACGGCATCACCGCGGTGCGGCACATCATGCAGCGCTGCCCGACGCCGGTGTTGATGTTCTCGTCGCTGACCCATGAAGGCGCCCGTGTCACCCTCGATGCGCTGGATGCCGGTGCGGTGGATTACCTGCCGAAGAACTTCGAGGACATCTCGCGCAACCCCGACAAGGTCAAGCAACTGCTGTGCGAGAAGGTGCATACCATTTCCCGCAGCAACCGCCGTTTTGGCAGCTACGCCAGCCATGCGCCGGTTGCCGCACCCGTACCCGCGCCAGCAGGCAGCGGTCACGCAGCTGCCAGCAGTTTCGCCAGCCCGGCAGCGGCGCGCACGCCTGCGCCTGCCCGTGCAGCGGCCCCGGCAGCGGCGCCAGCGCATTCGCCGGCACCCAAGCGCAAGCCATACAAACTGGTGGCCATCGGTACCTCCACGGGCGGCCCGGTCGCCCTGCAGCGGGTGCTGACCCAGCTGCCGGCCAACTTCCCGGCGCCGATCGCACTGATCCAGCACATGCCAGCGGCGTTCACCAAGGCCTTTGCCGAGCGCCTGGACAAGCTGTGCCGCATCAGCGTCAAGGAAGCCGAGGACGGCGACATGCTGCGCCCGGGCCTGGCCCTGCTGGCCCCAGGTGGCAAGCAGATGATGATCGACGGCCGTGGCGCGGTGAAGATCCTGCCCGGTGACGAGCGTCTGAACTACAAACCGTGCGTGGACATCACCTTCGGCTCGGCGGCCAAGTCGTATGGCGACAAGGTGCTGTCGGTGGTGCTTACCGGCATGGGTGCCGATGGTCGTGAAGGGGCGCGCCTGCTCAAGCAGGGCGGCAGCACGGTCTGGGCCCAGGATGAAGCCAGCTGCGTGATCTATGGCATGCCCATGGCCATCGTCAAGGCCAACCTTGCCGACGCGGTGTACAGCCTGGACGAAATCGGCAAGCACCTGGTGGAGGCGTGCGTCTGATGGACGTGCTCAGCCTGATCGGCCTGATCCTCGCGTTTGTCGCCATCGTCGGTGGCAACTTCCTCGAAGGCGGCCATGTCGGCGCCCTGATCAATGGCCCGGCGGCACTGATCGTGCTGGGCGGCACCCTGGCAGCGGCCTTGCTGCAGTCGCCGCTGTCGTCGTTCAAGCGTGCCTTGCAGATTCTGCGCTGGATCCTGTTTCCGCCACGGGTAGACCTGGCGGGCGGGATCGACCGCGTCGTCAACTGGAGCCTGACCGCGCGCAAGGAAGGCCTGCTGGGCCTGGAAGGGGTGGCCGACAGCGAGCCTGACCCTTATGCGCGCAAGGGCCTGCAGCTGCTGGTGGATGGTGCCGAGCCGGAGGCCATCCGCAGCATCCTCGAAGTCGACTTCCTGACCCAGGAAAGCCGTGATATCCAGGCCGCCAAGGTGTTCGAGAGCATGGGCGGCTACGCGCCGACCATCGGCATCATCGGTGCGGTGATGGGCCTGATTCACGTGATGGGCAACCTGGCCGACCCGTCGCAACTGGGCAACGGCATTGCCGTGGCCTTTGTCGCGACCATCTACGGCGTGGCCAGCGCCAACCTGGTGCTGCTGCCGATCGCCAGCAAGCTCAAGGCCATCGTCATGCGCCAGTCGCGCTACCGCGAGATGCTGCTCGAGGGCCTGCTGTCGATTGCCGAGGGTGAGAACCCGCGCTCGATCGAGCTGAAGCTGCAAGGCTTCATGGAGTAACCCATGCGTCGCCGTCGTCATACCGAGGAACACGAAAACCACGAACGCTGGCTGGTGTCCTACGCCGACTTCATCACCTTGCTGTTCGCCTTTTTCGTGGTGATGTATTCGATTTCCTCGATCAACGAGGGCAAGTACAAGGTCATTTCCCAGGCCTTGCTCGGGGTGTTCAACGACCCCGAGCGCAGCATGAAGCCGATCCCTATCGGTGAAGAGCGGCCGCTGAGCGTGCGCCCGGCCGAGCCGTTGGTGAAGGACAGCGAGCAGACCGATGCGGGCCTTGGGGCGACCAGTATCGATCCGCTGAAAGCCATCAGCGATGACGTGCGCGATGCCTTTGGCGACCTGATCAAAAGCGACCAGATGACTGTGCGCGGCAATGAACTGTGGATCGAGATCGAGCTCAATTCCTCGTTGCTGTTCGGCAGTGGCGATGCCATGCCCAGCGACAAGGCGTTTGCGATCATCGAGAAGGTGGCCGGCATTCTCAAACCGTTCGCCAACCCGGTGCACGTCGAAGGCTTTACCGACAACCTGCCAATCCGCACTGCGCAGTACCCGACCAACTGGGAGCTGTCTTCGGCTCGGGCGGCAAGCATCGTGCGCCTGCTGGCCATGGAAGGGGTCAACCCGGCACGCATGGCCTCGGTCGGCTATGGCGAGTACCAGCCAGTTGCCAGCAACGACACTGCCGAAGGCCGTGCGCGCAATCGCCGCGTGGTGCTGGTGATTTCGCGCAACCTCGAAGTGCGCCGCAGCCTGACTGGCTCGGGCAGTGCCAATGCCACGCCGGATGCTGCATTGCGCCGGGCTGGCACACAAAGTGCACCGGCAACGCCAGCAACGGTGGCGGGGCAGTGATTCGTCAATTCCCCGACGTTGCCAAGTAGTTGAATGTAGCGCGGTCCTCTGTGGGAGCGGGTTCACCCGCGAAGAAGGTGACACGGTGCATGGCACCGGCTGCGCCGGTGTTCGCGGGTAAACCCGCTCCCACACTGATCGCGCCAGCTTTCCGATGTTGAGCAAGACAGTTGCCCCAGCAGTGTCCCTGCCAAATCAATAGATAGAGTTTGCTTGATGAGAGTCTGGGCAGTAGCCAATCAAAAAGGTGGCGTCGGCAAGACCACCACTACCATCGCCCTGGCCGGCCTGCTGGCCGAGGCCGGCAAGCGCGTGGTCGTCGTCGACCTCGACCCGCACGGCTCGATGACCAGCTATTTCGGGCACAACCCCGATGCCCTGGAGCACAGCTGCTACGACCTGTTTCTGCACAAGGGCGCGGTGCCCGAGGGCCTGCCCGGGCAACTGCTGCTGCCTACCAGTGACGAACGCATCTCGCTGTTGCCGTCGAGTACCGCGCTGGCGGTGCTGGAGCGCCAGTCACCGGGGCAGAACGGCCTGGGCCTGGTGATCGCCAAGAGTCTGGCGCAGCTGTGGCAGGATTTCGACTATGCCCTGATCGACAGCCCACCCTTGCTCGGTGTGCTGATGGTCAATGCCCTGGCAGCCAGCCAGCAGCTGGTGATTCCGGTGCAAACCGAATTTCTCGCGGTAAAGGGCCTGGAGCGCATGGTCGGGACCCTGGCCATGGTCAACCGCTCGCGCAAGCAGGCGCTGCCGTACCAGATCGTGCCGACCTTGTTCGACCGCCGCACCCAGGCCTCGCTGGCCACGCTCAAGCTGCTGCGTGACACCTACGGCCAGCATGTGTGGCAGGGCTATATCCCGGTGGATACGCGCCTGCGCGATGCCAGCCGCAAGGGCGTCACGCCCTCGCAATTCGACAGCAAGAGCCGCGGGCTGGTTGCCTACAGGGCGCTGCTCAAGCACCTGCTGACCTACAAGACTGCGGCGCAGGTGGCCTGATGACCCAGACCCGGCAAACCAGTACCCGGCCACAGATGGCCCTGCAGTCGTACCTCGACGGCCTGCTGCAGGACGCCACCGAAGCCGAAGACTTGTTCGAGGCGCCAGCGGCGGCGGAAGAGTTCGCCGAAGCGGTGCGCGAAGAGCAGGCGCGTGATGCCTTGCAGCAAGCCAGGCCGGCGTCAGCCGAAGCAACCGTCAGCCCCGCACCACGGCCTTTCGCCGAGCCCAGGCTGGCGGTGCTGCCACAGGTGATGCCGGTGGAGGCACCGGTAGTGACGGTAGTCGAGCGCGAGGTGGTGGCCGAGGCCAGCATCCCGGTGCTGGTCGAGGAGCAGACCGTGGAGCCGGCAGTGCCGCTGGTGGACGTACACCTGCCGGCGCCGCAGGTACCCGTGCCCCCGGCCACGGTCGATGGCCGCCCGGCCTGGGCCGCCGAGCCGTTCGAATGCCTGCTGTTCGACGTGGCGGGCCTGACCCTGGCGGTGCCGCTGGTGTGCCTGGGCTCGATCTACACCCTGGCCGGCCAGGAACTGACACCACTATTCGGCCAGCCGGATTGGTTTCTCGGCATCCTGACCTGCCAGGCCGGCAACCTGAAGGTGCTGGACACCGCGCGCTGGGTGATGCCCGATCGCTACCGCGATGATTTTCGCCAGGGCCTGCAGTACGTGATTTCCGTGCAGGGCTACGAATGGGGGCTGGCCGTACACCAGGTCAGCCGCTCGCTGCGCCTGGACCCGTCCGAGATCAAGTGGCGCAGCCAGCGTGGCCAGCGCCCGTGGCTGGCCGGCACGGTTATTGAACACATGTGTGCGCTGCTCGACGTCGCTGCACTGGCCGAGCTGATCGCCAGTGGTGCGGTCAAGCAGATGCACGCCAAACAGAAATGACACCGAACACACCGCCTGTGGCGGATTTTGAGGGTAGGGGAATGAAAAAGTCGTCTGCACAAGGTTCCGAAGATCCGATCCTGCAATGGGTTACCTTCCGTCTGGACAATGAGTCCTACGGCATCAACGTGATGCAGGTGCAGGAAGTGTTGCGCTACACCGAGATCGCCCCGGTGCCGGGTGCACCAAGCTACGTGCTAGGCATCATCAACCTGCGCGGCAACGTGGTGACCGTGATCGACACCCGCCAGCGTTTTGGCCTTATGCCGACTGAAGTCACCGACAACACCCGTATCGTCATCATCGAGGCCGACAAGCAAGTGGTCGGTATCCTGGTCGACAGCGTGGCCGAGGTGGTCTACCTGCGCCAGTCCGAGATCGAGACCGCGCCGAACGTGGGTAACGAAGAGTCGGCCAAATTCATCCAGGGCGTGTGCAACAAGAACGGCGAACTGCTGATCCTGGTCGAGCTGGACAAGATGATGACCGAGGAAGAGTGGTCCGAGCTGGAGAACATCTGAGTTGATCCTAGAGGTTGCTGTCATCTTCCTGGCGCTGGTCTGGGCGCTGAGCCTGTGGTTTTTCCTCAACTACAGCAAGCGCCAGCGCGAGCTGGCTGCGCAGCAGGCAGCGGGTGACGCGCTGCGTGACCAGCGCATCAAGGACCTGGCCAAGCGCCTGGACGATTACCAGAACGGTACCGTGCGCATGGGCGAGGCGCTGCATGACTTGCGCGTGGCGGTTGCGCCGCTGCCCGACAAGATCCAGCAACTGGAACAGCGCGACCCGCACAACGTCACCTTCACCCAGGCGGCCAAGCTGGTGGGCATGGGCGCCAGCGTGGCGGAGCTGACCGAAAGCTGCGGCCTGACCCAGGCCGAGGCAGAGCTGATGAGCAAGCTGCATCGCGGCAACTGATTGCCATGAGTCTTGTGCGGTCCTAGCACAGCGGCCGCGCAAGCCCGTCCGGCCGTCAGTAACCCTGAGCGTTTCCGGCCATTGCGACCTCTTCCAGGGGTAGCAACCGCAGCTCTGCACGCCGTTGTGCTGCTTCATCCAGCAGCGCGTCGTAGTTCAGGGTGTGCATGTTTGCCAGGTCCGCCACCTGCCTGAAGGTGTACAGCTCAGGTAGACGTTGGTCGATCACATGGTTGAGCACCGCAGGCCCGGTCAGCGTGTTGAGCCTTTCGGTATAGGCCTGGAATGCCGCCGCATGCTGTCGCGGCGGTTTGGGGGCCTCGTAGAACGCCTGGCCCTCCGGGGTGAGGTAGCGCGCCAGGATCTCGTCGGAAATGGCGTTCAGCACCGGATTACCAGCGCGGCTACCAATCATGCTGGTGTTGTAGCTGGTATACATGCCCAATTGCGCATTGCACACCGGGCTCCTCAACAGCAGCCCGTCGAGGGGCGTGGTGAGCGGTACGCTGTCGATCTTTGCCCGCAGCTGCCCGGTTGCGTCCGGCTCGACCAGCAGATGGTCGTCAATATCCAGGTAGATGCCGCCTTCGCTGTGCAGGACGCGGTAGCGCAAGATGTCCGAGGCCGAGGAGAAGTTGCTGGCCACACCGCCATTCCCTTCCAGCGCAGCCTGGTACTGGTCGAAGTATTCACTTGCCGCGAATTGATGATAGAAAGTCTGCTGCTCCAGTACTGCAATCTTCAACCCCCCGTCGATGCGGGGCTGCAGCAGGGTCATGTTGCGTTCGAATGCCCGAGGGTTGGCGTTGGAGAGGTAGAGCTTGAGCGTGAAATCGCTGTTGCGCAGTGCCTGCACGTTGTTGTCGAGCGCAGTCAGGTAATCACCGGCGATCGTCCTGTCACCCAGCCAGATGTGTAATACCTGTCTGGGGACGGGTATGCCCGGTGCAGTCCCCAGTGCATCGAGGTCGACGGGCAGCTGCAGATCGATACCCAGTGCCCGCAGTGTGCGCGAGCGCGATGCCGGGCTGATTTCCCGCAACGGGTCCGTATCGGGCAGCAGCCGGCTAATCGAGGGCTGCAGCGGATCGGCACTGGCCACATAGTGTTGGCCGCCGCGTGTGCCGTTGGGGTACTTGAGCACGAAGCTGTCCCGTCGGGCGTCGTAGTAGAGCGGGTGCGGGCCATTGCCCACATCGCCGATCAGTTCGTCACCCGTGCCGAATGCCCTGCGCCGCGTTACGCAGCGGGCAATGTGTGAATCGGCGCCGGACCAGCTGGCGGCTACCTGGTCGCCCGCTACTGCCAGGTCCTGGAAATAGGGTGTCATCGCAGGCCCGGGCCAGCGTGGCGGCGAGACCGGGCTCAGCGGGTAGCCTATGCGGCCATTGAGCCTCACCGGTTTGATGAAGCCAATGGGGCGTTGGCCGAACAGCGCCTTGCTCGCCTTGACTCCGCGCGCCAGCCCCGGGACTGCGTTCAGCAGGCCGAACACGGCCTGCTCCGCGCCTTCGAGCTGTTGGTTCACATCCTTGCCGTGCAGCGCCTGGTCCAGGCCCACTGTAAATTGGGCCACCCCGGCCACGGCAGCCAGGGGTAGCAGTCCGGGAACCACCAGCAGAAACGGTGTGGCCAGGTTCATGGTCAGGTAGAAATACCTGCGCCATGCGGCCTTGGTTACTTCACTGTCGCGCGTGATCAGGAAGTCGGCGTCGGATTGGCTGCGTTGACGTTGGGCCACCGTCAATGCCTCGAACAGGTTGTATTCGATGCGCGGGCTGTAAGTGTCCGCCTTGTAGTTGATCAGGGTGTGCGGGTTCCACACCCTGGCCAGGCGATACACGCTGGTTGCAGGCAGGATGATTCGGCGGGGCGGGAAATCGCCCATGCCCTGAAGTACCCGACGCAACCCCGACCGGCCAATCCTGTCCGGAATATCGCAGGCCCTGAAGTGGGCAAGCAGGGCCGCCCGTTTGTCGGCGTCGCGGCACTGCCTGGCAAGCCACGCACGCATGGCACCCGGGTTGGCGAACTCATGCAACGGCGCCGCATTGCCCGGTAGGTACAGCAAGGTCAGGCGGCTGCACATATCGCTCAGGCAAAGGATGTCGCTTGATGGGTAGCCATTGATGTTCAGCAGCCTGGCGTCTACCCCGTTGGCACTGAGGCTGGCGCCGTGGTGCCAGCGTTCCACGCCTGCCGCCCGCCACGCCAGGCTGCGCCCCTGTTCACTGAGGTTGCCCCGCAATGCCTGCCGGTTGCAGGCAGCGAGGAATGCGATGCACGCGCTGACGCTGTACTGGCTGGCGGCATGGGCCCAGAAGTCATCGAGCTGGCGTTTGAATACGCCTTGGAAGTCGAGTTGCCAGATGTAGGACTGGAAGGTCGTGGCATCGAATTGCACATAAGTGCTGGCGTCGTAGCGCATGGGTGCGCTCTGGCGGAAAAGGCCATGGAATTCGGTGTGCACATCGATGTCATGGGCCAGGCCGCTTCCTGGCAATTCATCGACGATCGTCACCTGACCATGACTGAAGGCCTCGGCCCAGGGCGCTCGACCGTGTGGCAGGGACAGCTCCGGCAGTACTTCGAGCAGGTCGACGGTGGCCGTCCCGCCTCTT
This sequence comes from Pseudomonas sp. C5pp, assembly GCF_000814065.1. Classification (NCBI taxonomy): domain Bacteria; kingdom Pseudomonadati; phylum Pseudomonadota; class Gammaproteobacteria; order Pseudomonadales; family Pseudomonadaceae; genus Pseudomonas; species Pseudomonas sp. C5pp. Next base: position 260,055 of record NZ_JWLN01000003.1, read on the forward strand.
AGCAGTAGCTGCGCGGTTTGCTCGGCAACCTTGGAATAGCCGCTTTGCTGCCAGTTTCCAAGCAGCGCTTCGGTCATGCTCATTTGTTGGACGACCTTGGCCAGCCAGCCCCGCTTGGGAACGAATTTGCAATGCAAGGTCACTGCAAGCGTGTTGTCGGGTTCCAGATCAAGCCGCTGCTTGCGTGCCCATTCGCGGATGGCTGCACTGGCACTGCGGTCAGGGCGAGGCACGGAACCCAACATTGCCTTGACGTAGTCTTGGCCGGCTGCGCCGACCACAGCTTGGCGCTGGTTCATGTTCGGCTCCAGGAATGGTTGCCACCCACGCTGGCGATCCGGTTCAGGGGCAGGAGCGTACGCACCGAATCGCGCATGCGTGGCAGGTCGACGAACTGGTAGGAGTTGATGCGCGGCATGCCATAGAGATTGGTGAGCTGTCGCAGGATGCGCAGGCTCGGCAGTTGCCGATCTACAACGTCGCTGAGCAGGGCAGGGCCGGTGAGGTAGCTCAGGCGGCTGGCATATTGATAGAAACTTTCCGGATCATCCTCCAGGCTGGGCTTGCTGTCGTAAAATTCCCGATTGAGCTGGTAGCGTGCGAGCATCTCTTCGGAAATGGCCTCCAGGGTTGGGTTGCCGGGGTGGCTGCCGATAAGGCTGGAATTGTAGAGGCTGTTCATGCTCATCGTTTCATTGGACATGGGCGGTACCAGCAGCAGCCCTGTGGCGTCCGTGCTCAGTTCGACCTGATCGATGGGTTCACCGGCGGGCCCTACCGGCTGCCCGTCGATGATCAATGAGTATTCGCCTGGCGCGAGCAAGGTGTCATCGACATCCATGTACAAGCCACCTTCGTGGTGCAGCATCGGGTAGCGCAGCACATCGCATGCCGATGCATAGTTGCTGGCAACGCCGCCGTTGCCATCCAGGGCAGCGTCGTACTGCGCGTAGTATCTGCTTTGTCGAAAAGCCCTGAAGAAGGCCTGCTCCTCCAGCGGCAGAACCTGCAAGCCCGGAGCATGACTGGCCAGCAGATCCAGGTTTTCGGCATAGGCGTGCCGGGCAGTGCTGGAAAGGAACAACCGTATGCTGTATTCGCTGTCTTGCAACTGCGCTGCGTTCTGGCGCAGGTTGGCCAGCAGCTCCGGGCCGATGACCCGGTCACCGACCCAGAGGCAGGAGATGCGCTTGGGTATTGGCCAGCTGCCCGGCGCTCTGGCAGGCACCTGTAGCGGCAGTGGCAGGTCCACGCCCAGCGCCCGCAAGGTGCGAATGCGCGTTGCATTGGTAACCACACGCCCTTGTGGCGCGGGGTGCAGGTTCCTGCTGCCAGGTACCGCCACGAAGCCGACAGGGTCGACCCGGTTCAGGTCTTCGGCCCGAATGAATACGTCCCGCGCCATGTCGTAGATGACCCTGGTGTTGTAGCCACCGATGGTCGCTGCGAGGGTGTCCGGCTCACCATCGTACTGGGGGGTTCGGACAACGGAGTCGGCAACCGCCTGGTCACCGTCGGCCAGTGGCTCAATCGGGTCGGTGATATGGAAGTAGCATGCACCCTCGGGCTCGGGGAAGCTCGGTGGCGACAGCGGGCTCAAGGGGTAGCCGATTTGCTCATGTAGCCGCGTCGGCGGTGCGAAACCCTCGATCTTGAATTCGAATAGTGCCTTGCCCCTTGCGGCAGCGCCTGCCGCAAGGGGCAAGGCGTTGAACAGGCCCCAGGTGATGTTGCCGATGCCTTCCTGACGCTGCTGCAGTGACTTGCCGTGGATTGCCTGGTCGAGCCCCAGGCCAAGCTGGGCGATACCGCCGACGGCCAGCAGTGGCCCCAGGCCGGGTACCACCAGGCACAGTGGCGCCAGCAGATTGAGCGTTGTGGCCAGGTAGCCACGCCACCTGGCCTTGATGATTTCGCTGTCAGCTGTGATCAGAAACGCGGCATCGTCGTAGCTGCGCTGACGCTGGCGCTCGGCCAATGCCTGGAACAGGTCGCCCTTGATCTTTGGGTTGTACCGGGCAGGTCGATAATTGACATAGGTCTGCGGCGGCCAGGTGCCGTCGTCGTTGAAATAGCCGTGTTCTGGCGGCAGCAGGTGACGCTCAGGGTAGGCGCCCAGCCCCTCCAAGGCAGTGTCCAGGCCGCTGAAATCAGGGCCTTGCGGGCAATCGGCCAAGCGAAAGTGCTGTTTCAGGGCCTGGCGCCTGGACGGGTCTTTGCATTGTTCGCCGACCCACGCCTTCAATTCTCGTTCGCTGTTGAACGTCAGCAGAGGTGAGCTGTTGCCAGGTACATACAGCACTGTCAGGTCGGTGGCGGGGTCGTTCAGGTACAGCAGGTCGGTAGCGGCATAGCCATAAATGCTCAAGGTGCTGCGTCGCAGCCTGTTGCGCCGGGGCATCAGCCCGGCCGCTTGCCAGACCAGTTGCCGTGCGGGCTCGCTGAGGCTGCCCTCGCTGACCTGTCTGTTGCAGGCTGCGATGAAGTTGAGCTTGAGTGCCAGCCTGTGGCTGTGCAGGTGGTCACGCCAGTAGGCATCGAGCGACGCCTTGAAAGGCTGCTGGAAATCCAGGTTGGTGATGAACTGCTGGAAGGCTTCGGCGCTTACCGGCAAATGGGTGGAGGCGTCGTAGCGTTGCGGGGTAGTGCGCCGGAACAGGCCGTTGAATACTTCGAAGGGTGCCCCGTAGTGATTGAAGGCGGGTTGCGGGAGGGTTCCCACCAACCGTATCGGGCCTGGGGGTAACGCACCGGCCCATGGTGCTTGCAGCAGCTTGCCGAACATGTCGCTGGCAGACTCGCCCTGCCAGTTGCCCAGCAATGCCTGGGTCAGGCTGGTGCGCTGGCTGATTGCGGCCAACTGGCCACCTGCGCCATCCGAACAGTAGTGGAGGGTAACGACGTCGAGCTGGTCCGGGTCCAGGTCATGGCCTTGCTGCGCAAGCCATTGGCGGATGGTGCGGTTGGCTTCACGATCGGGGCGAGGCACATGGCCGAGGTGGTCTATAACGTAATGCGTGCCCATCACGTTGATGCGGGTCGAATGCATGGGGGGTATACCTTGCGCTGAGATGAGGTCGGCAAGGTTGAAACAGGGGCGCGGGAAAACGGTGGTAGATATTTCGATACAGGACCTGACCGTTCTCATCGCACCTGGCCACGGTCGCTGATGGCATTTTGCATGTATGTCACTATCCTTCCGTTTCCTGTCCGGTTCCCTTCTTACCCGGGGTCTTACTTAAACGTTTAAATCCCTGCCTGTACGCACAAGGGATTTACGCAATGAACACCCTCTCTTCAAAGCAGTTGGCCCCCGGCGAACCACAGTTGCAGTGGTTGCGCCAGGCTGACAGCGATACCGCGCCAGCCATCATGCAACTCATCAACAGCACGGTTGGCGATGGCGGTGTTCTGGGTTACGAGCACGAGATGTCTGCCGGGCAGAGCGTCGAATTCACGGCCTCGCTGCAAGAGCGCATCCGTGGCGGCGATACCCACGTCCTGCTCGGCCAGGCAATGGCAGGGCCGGCATGCCTGGTCATCCTTTCGCGCAGCAGCATGCCGAACTGCCGGCATATTGCCGACCTTAGCAAGGGCGTGGTGCATCCGGCCTATCGCGGGTCTGGCCTGGTGGCACGGGCTTTCAGCGAAGTCGTGCGCTTGTGCCAGGCCCAAGGTATCGAGCTGTTGACCCTGGATGTGCGCGAAGGCACTCGTGCACACCGGTTATGGCAATCCTTCGGGTTCCAGACCTACGGCGTGCTTGACGACTACGCGCGGGTCGATGGCGTGAAGCATCGCGGCCATTACATGGCCCAGACCGTGGAAAGTCTTGCGCTGCGACTCAACCTGCACTGACTTGCCCTCATTGACCCCTGCCTGCGGTCATCCCCGTCAACGGCAACTGCTCATTCATCCAAGGAACGACCCAATGGCCCTATCTACTGCAGATTTTCGCGATCAGTTGGAGCAGAAGCTGCACCACCATCTGACCTTGTCCCACCCCATATTCAAGGAATTGCTTGCGCCTGAGGGCAACCGGCCGCTGCTGCGCAAGGTCGCGCTGCAAGGCTACCAGCTCACCAAGTATTTCCTGACTTATGTCGAGCACTTGTTCTTTCATTGCCCGCTGCCCGCCCACAAGCGGGCATTGATCACCAATTGCTTCGAAGAAGAAACCGGCCGGCTTTCGCGCACCGATAACCATGTCGTGCTCATGCAGAACTTCCTGAGGGCGCTCGGTATCACCGATGCCGAGCGTGATGCCGAGCAACCGCTGCCAGCCACTCGGGAGTTGATCGATTTCCGCCTGCAGGCGGTACGGGACCCGGCGCGTTATCACATTGGTGCAGCAGCAGTGATGATCGCCAGCGAGGGGCAGAACCTCGAGACCGTCGCAGGAGATGCACGGCACGTGTTGCTGGGGCGAGCGTATGGCCTGACCGAACAGGACCTGCTGTTCTTCTCGGTGCACCAGAAGGAAGACGTGGGCCACGTCAATGAAGGCTTGGACCTTGTCTCGCAGTTGTGCACCACCGCGCAGATGCAGGAAGAGGCGTTGCAGGCGGTAGACCACACCTGCCGGCTGTTCTACGCAATGTACGAAAACATGTACCAGGCCTATTGCCGAGCTCCGCAAGCCGAGGCGGTGTAATGCCCACACGATAAGGATTGGCCATGAAACAGAAATTCAGCTCTACCTTGATCGTCTCGGTGCTGGTAGTCGGCTTTGTGGTGATGTTCCTGTCCAGCGCCTTGAAGGGGTTGTACCAAGTCTATTTCGTCGATCTGGCCTCGCACTTTGGCGAGGGGCGCGCAGCCTTGGCCACCGCAGGATCGCTGTTCGTCCTGACCATTGGCCTGGTGTCGCCCGTGGTCGGGTGGCTGAGCGACCGGGTCGGCCCCTTGAGCACGGTGGCCCTGGGCAGTCTCAGCGGCGGGGTGGTGCTGCTGGGCGTGACCTTCGCCGGCACGCACCTGCTGGTGTTCACCCTGGTGTATGGCCTGCTTGGAGCCTTTGCCCTTGCGGCGATGACCTATGTACCCATGGGTATTCTGGTCGATCGCCTGGTCGCCGAACGGTTCAAGGCATTCGCTTTCGCATTCGTCACCAACGGCACGTCCATCGGCTTCATCGTGCTGTCGCCGTTGTGGATCATGCTGCAGCAGAGCGTGCCCTGGCAGTCGGTGTTCTCTTGGGTTGGTCTGATCTTCCTGGTGCCTTTGAGCCTGGCGCTGTATTGGGTATCCCGCACCGTGCCGCTGAAGCCCGACCCGCAGGCAGCAAAGGTCAGGCATCCGGTGATGTTTCTGCTGCGTGACCCGCGCTTCTTCGTGCTGGCGCTCAGTTTCGCCAGTTGTGGTGCCACCATGGCGTTCATCGATGTTCATCTGGTGTCGTTCTGGCAGGGTGAGGCGCTGCCCAGTTCGGTGCAGGCCAGCGGCCTGAGCCTGCTGGGTGTGCTGGAACTGGTCAGCGGCCTGCTCGCGGGTTGGTTGGCCACCCGCTACAACAAGGGCCTGCTGCTGATGATGTTCTACCTACTGCGAACCGCTGCGGTCATCGTGCTGCTGACCACGCCCGGGCCTCTCGGAACGTACGTGTTCGCTGTGCTGTTTGGCGCCAGTTACCTCGGAACGGTGGTGCTCACATCTGCCTTCTGCTTCGCGCTGTATGGCGCCGAAATCAAAGGCAAGGTGTTTGGGATGCTGTTCCTGGTACACCAACTTGGCGCTTTGGTAGCCACGCAGCTGGGCGCACTGGATTTCGACCGGCATCAAAGCTACCAGCTGACCTTGGCCGGCCTGGCCACGGCCACGGCGGTTGCTGCCCTGGCATCCTTGTGGCTGGTAGCGGTTCGCCCTTCAAGCGAAACCCTGGCCACTCAACTCGCCGAACCTGAATAGTCCACCGATCAATTGCGCATTGTTCAATGCAAACAAGGAGGCGCAAAACCATGCAATCGACCGTGATTGGCCTGGATGATTTCAACGCAACTGATTTCAATGCAACTGGGGCACTGCATGCTCACCGGGTCAGCGACCTGTCCGATGTGTTCTGCGAGCCGTTGGCCATGACGTCCGCTTATACCTTCGCTTCAGCGAAAGAAGCTTGCGAGCGCTTCAGCGGGCAACAGCAGGGCAATGTATACAGCCGGTTCACCAACCCGACCGTGCAAGCGTTTGAAAGCCGTGTGGCAGCGCTCGAACACGCTGAAAGCGCAGTGGCGTTCGCTTCTGGTATGGGCGCTTTCACCGCGCTTTGTCACGGCTTTCTCCAGCAAGGCGACAACATCGTCTGCAGCCGGGACGTGTTCGGCACTACGGTCAATGCCTTCAGCTACTACATGGCCCGTTTCGGGATCGAGGCCCGATTCGTCGATTTGACAGACCTGGCGCAGTGGAAGTCAGCAATCGACGGCAGGACCCGCCTGGTGGTGTTGGAGTCGCCCTCCAATCCGCTGCTGAAAATTGGTGATATCCGCGCCATAAGCATGCTGGCACATGAAAAAGGGGCATTGCTGGTGGTGGACAACACCTTGCTGACCCCGGTTTTTCAGCGGCCACACACGCTGGGAGCGGACCTGGTCATCCACTCCGCTGGCAAGTACATGGATGGCCAGGGGCGTGCATTGGCGGGCGTCGTGACCGGTTCGCAAAGCCTCCTGCAGGTGTTGCGGGGTGTTCTGCGTACCTTGGGCATTTCTTGCAGCCCGTTCAACGCCTGGCTGCTGCTCAAAAGCCTGGAAACCCTCGAAGTCAGGATGATGCGGGCGCAGGAGAGTGCCTTTGAGCTGGCACGCTGGCTTATGGATCAGGACCTGGTGACTGCAGTCCATTACACCGGCCTTGAACACCACCCCCAGCATGCATTGGCGTGCCGCCAGCAGGACGGCCATGGCGGGCTATTGGCTTTCGAGATCGTCGGGGGCCAGGCCGCAGCCTGGCAATGGATTGACCAACTGCGTTGTGTGGCGCGCTGTACCAACATCGGCGACACCCGCAGCATGGTCACGCATCCGGCCACAACCACACACGGGCGGTTGGACGCACAGGCACGCCAACAGGCGGGTATCTCGGATGGTTTGATCAGGTTGTGTGTCGGCCTGGAGCGTGTTGACGATATCAAGGCCGACCTGCAACAGGCCTTCCAGGCCGTGTCCTCGCAAAGGTCCATGGTAGCGACGGCCGGCCGTGCCCAAAACGCGGTGTTCAATGGCTGAACTGCTCGCTTCAGGATTCGGCATCGGCGTGTTCGCCGTGGGGGTGCAGATCCTTGCATTGATCGCGGTGTATGGCACGGCCTGCGCGAAGGAGGTGCGTTTTTATGCCGTGGCTTTTGTGCTGGCGAGTTGCGTGATGACAGGTATGGCGATGCTCGACCCGTTGGCATTCACGCAATGGCATGTTGATGGCCTGGCACTAATGACGATGTGCGGCTGATGCCGGGCGCCGTCAATTTTCGATAACGGGTGCCGGTTCAACACCCGCTCATGACGTTCAGGGGTAACCAGATGTTAAAAGTAATGGCCATCAGTTTGGTGCTGGGCTGTGCCCTTCAGTTCGCAACGGCCCGGGCTGAGGTCGCCGCCACCGATAGCGGTACCGTTGCCACTGTCAGCAAACGGTTGGTCTCTTTCTATAGTCAGCCACTGCCATCCGCCGGCAAGGCGATACCGATTCGGGTTCCGGCTGTATTGTCGCTGCCGGCCAACGCTGCGGGCCCGGTACCGGCGGTGATCATCCTGCATGGCTCGGCGGGCATGGATTCGCGCGGCCCGTTGCATGGCGGCGACCTCAATGCCCGCGGCATCGCTACGCTGGAGTTGGATATGTGGGGCGCGCGCAGGCTTGCGGGCGGTGCACAAGGGCGGCCACCACGCGTGCACGATACCCTGCCGGACCTGGCAGGCGCCCTGGCTTACCTGGCCAAGCAACCCGGTGTCGATGACAAACGCGTTGGCGTACTCGGGTTTTCCTGGGGGGGCGTACAGGCCGTGCTCGCCGCCTCTGCTCCCATCAATGACGAACTGGAGAAAGCATCAGGCGTACGCCCCATCTCGATGGCCGCGTTCTACCCCGTGTGTTGGGGTTACAACCGTGTGCCAGGTTATACCTTCAAGCATCTGGCCCCGGCGCGCTTGCTGGTGCTGGTGGGCGAAAACGACCAGTACGACGATGACCCGCGTGCCTGTTCGTCGCTGATTTCAAACCTGCCCAGCGAAGACCAGGCGCGGGCGCAGGTGCTGGTGTACCCCGGCGCAGAGCACGGCTTCAATGGGTTGGAGGCTGCACAGGAGTATCAGGACCCGTTCCTGCACCGTGGTCAGGGAGGCGTGGGGCGTTCGGCACCTGACCCGGCAGCGCGCGACGCTTCGCGCCGGGCCGTGGTGGAGTTTTTCACCGAAAGCTTCGCCCCGACTGCGATAAGCGAGCGGTAGCAGCGCAAAGATCTAGGCGCCCTCGTGAGCCAGAGCATGGCGAAACTGCAGTGGCGGCTGCGGCATTTCCTGGCGCCATGCCAGGCGAAAGGCATGGCTGCTGCCGTAGCCGCAACGCTCGGCGATCTGTTCCACGTTGAGATGGCTGCCGCGCAAAAGCTCACGGGCCAGGTCGATGCGTTGGGCGCGCAGGTAGTTCTGCAGTGTCTGGCCGGTATTATCGCGAAACAGCCGCGCCAGGTGCCGGTAGCTCACATTGAACTGGCTGGCCAGTTGTTCGAAGCTGAAGTTGGTACCCAGGTGTGCATCCATGTAGTCCTGGGCTGCATGCACCAACGGGTGGATATGGTTGCGCGCCAGGTCTGCCGCGCGCAGTTGCACATCTTCGCCGGCGCGGCGACGGTAGATGACCAGTTCCTGCGCCACCTGGTTGGCTACTACCTTGCCAAATTGCAGGCTGACGATGTGCAGAGCCAGGTCGGTTCCGCTGGACACGCCTGCCGAGGTGAACACGCCATCGTCCTCGACGAACAGGCGGTTTTCCAGCACCTTGGCTGCTGGGTAGCGCGTTCGAAGCAAGTCGACGTAACGATGGTGCGTGGTGCATTGCCGACCATCCAGCAAGCCAGCTTCGCCCAGCAGAAACGCACCGGTGCATATGGAGCACAGCTTTATATCCGGCGTTTGCCTGACCACCTTCGCCAGCCACCGGGCTGTGGCGGTCAATATCGCGGTTTCGGCAGGTGTCGCAGAGAGCTTGTTGCCCACCACGAACAGCAAGTCCTGCGGTGCCAGCCGGTCAGGCAACTGGTGCAGGCCACTCAGTGTCACTCCCTGAAAACTGCTGACTTGTTGTCTGGCGGCTATGCAACGTACGTTGACCGGTGCCAGCTGGAGTTCCTCGAGGCTGGCCATGATTTGTAACGGGCCACCGAGATCAAGGATGTGGGTGCCCGGGAGCAGCAAGAACCAGATGGTACGCATTACAGTATTCCTTACATCGCCAAGCGCCTGACCTTGAACGGCACGTTACCAATATGGCGCAAAAAGGCAATTTGCATGGATACCGTGGCGGTCAGGCGCCTTCGCCACCGGGCAGCAGCCTTCCGAGCAGCGGTGGGGTTGCGCCTGGAGCGTCAGGTTCGTCATCGAAGCCCGCAGGCACTTTGCCCCGCAGGTGCCAGGCAAAGGCGATGATTTCGGCGATGGTCAGGTACAGCGCCTCCGGTATCTGGTCCCCCAGCTCCAGGCGCGCCAGCAGACGCACCAGCTCGGCATTTTCGTAGATCGGCACCTCGTGTTCCCGGGCCAATGCCAGGATGGCCTCGGCCAGCGCATCGTCGCCCTTGGCGGTGAGGGTAGGGGCTTGCTGCCCGTCGTAGAACAGGGCAATCGCTTGCCGTGCAGGTTGGTGCGTCATGCGTTCTCATCCACCCAACGTTGTTCTACCCGCGTACGCGGGCCTTGTGGGGGGATACCAGGATGGCATTCCAGATCACCCACATCCAGGCCCCGCGCCAACAGGCGTTCGCGCAAGCTGCCGAGCTGGCTGTCGATCAGCCGGGCTGTCGCCTCGCGTTCCGCCCAAAGCTGGCCACCCAGGCGGCCTTGGCTCAGTTGTGCCTGGACCTGAAGCGGGCCAAGGGGCGAGAGGTCGAAAGCCAGCTCGATACGCCACAGGGCTTGCAGCGGGTCGGCTGCTTCCTGCTGGCGGTCGGCCTGCTGTTGTGGCGTTTCCTCGCGTTGCAGCTTGACCTGCAACGGGATGAACTCCTGGCCGTGACGGATCGGCACTTCGGTTTGCCAGGTGGTCTGCAGGTTGCCGTTTTCCAGGGTACCGGTTTGTTGCAGGCTGCTCATGGCATGGCTTTGCAGGCGCGATACGGCAGCGGCGGCCAGGCGTAGCAGTTGTTGCAGGTCGCCTTCGTCTTCCATGGCTTTGAGCAGGCGCGACGGCAGCGGGAATGCGCCCGGCTGCGGTTTAGGGCTGACCCGTTCGAGCATGCCCAGCGCGCTGCGGGCCAGGGCTGGCATGGTAACGGCCAGGCTGGCGGGCGCCAGGTTGGGCGCTCCGGGTACGCTTGTCGGCGTGATGGTGATCAGCCGCAGCAAGTGCGCCTTGAGGTCGGTGGCGACGCTGGCCGGGAAACCGCCCAGCAGTTTGGCTTCGAGAAAGGCACCGCTGTTGTTCAGGGCCTGCGCCACTGCCTTGGCATCACCCAGTTGCCGGGCTTCTGGCAGGCTCGCCAGCAGGCGTTCGGCGCTGGCTCGCAATTCGCCATCGGCACCCGGGTCGCGGGCCACCTGTTGCAGGACATTGAGCAGGCCGGGCAGCGAAGCCTGGCGGTTTTGCTGAGTCAGCAACTGCTGGGCAATGCTGAGCTGGTCCTGGCGGCCGCTGAGCGGTACGAAACGCAGCGACTGGTCGCCTTGCACCAGCGCGCTGAGCAGGCTGCCAACGGCCAGCGGGCGCGGGCTGTCCACGCTCAGGGTAGCGCCGGCCTGGGCGCTGTTGAGCAGGCTGACCAGCGCCCGGTAGACGGCTGGCTGGCCGGGCGCCTGGGCCAGCGCCTGGTTGGTCAGGACCTTGCCCTGCAGCAGGGTGCCGACCGGCACTTTGCTGGTGTCCAGTTGGGTAAGGGTGGCGACCTGGCTGGCGCTGGCCTGCTGCAGCATGATCGCCAGGCGGTTGCTTTCGGTCTGGCTGACCGTGACCTGGCTGCCCTGGGGCAGGGGCTGGCTGGCGCTGGCTTGCAGCTGGGTCTGGGTGCCGTTGGCCTGCATCAGCCGCAGCACCAGCTGAAAATCCTGGCCCACCTGGCGCAACGACATGACCTCGGCCTGCGCGGTCTCGCCGGGGGCCATCAAGCCGGGTTGCGGTTGTGTCAGGCGCAGCAGTTCGCCGGTCATGCCCGCCTTGATGGCCTGGGGGCTGATTGCGGTTTGTGCGCCGAGACTATTGATTTCAGTCATGATTGTATACAACCTGTCGAACCCGCCCTCTTGGCAGCGCGGCGGCGCGTGTAATAATGCCGGCCGTCCGTCGTTGCCAGTATAACGGCAGCGAGGGGGGCGACTTGAGATACAGGGCTAGAGGTCGGCGTCGCCTGCTTCGCGGGTGAACCCGCTCCTACAAGGGTTTGCGCAGCTTTCAAACCCTGCGTTGAACCTGTGGGAGCGGGTTTACCCGCGAAGCAGGCGACGCCGACCTCTAGCCCTACAAAGATAAGGCGAAACCGTGACCCTTCACCTCCAAGCCGCGGGCCTGGCCTGCGAGCGCGACTGGCGCCTGCTGTTCGAGCACCTCGCTTTCGAGCTGCGGCCCGGCGACATGCTGCAGATCAGCGGCCCCAACGGCAGCGGCAAGACCAGCCTGCTGCGCTTGCTGGCCGGCCTGATGCAGCCGACGGCCGGGCAGATCCTGCTGGGTGGCAAGCCACTGGCCGAGCAGCGCCACGCCCTGGCCAGCATCCTGTTGTGGATCGGCCATGCAGCGGGCATCAAGGACCTGCTCACCGCCGAGGAGAACCTCACCTGGCTGTGCGCCCTGCACCAGCCGGCCAGCCGCGAGGCGATCTGGGCGGCACTGGCGGCCGTCGGCCTGCGTGGTTTCGAAGACGTGCCCTGCCACACCCTGTCTGCCGGCCAGCAGCGCCGCGTGGCCCTGGCCCGGCTGTACCTGGCCAGCCCACCGCTGTGGATCCTCGACGAACCCTTCACCGCCCTCGACAAGCAGGGCGTGGCGCAGCTCGAGGCGCACCTGGCGGCCCACTGCGAGCAGGGCGGCACGGTAGTGCTGACCACCCACCACACGCTGGAACGCAAACCCTCCGGTTACCGTGAACTGAACCTGGGGCAATGGGCGGCATGAGCGTATTCATCCTGTTGTTGCGCCGCGAAGCGCGCCTGCTGTTCCGCCGCCCGGCCGAGCTGGCCAACCCGTTGGTGTTCTTCGCCATCGTGGTTGCGTTGTTCCCGCTGGCAGTCGGCCCGGAAAGCCAATTGTTGCAAACCTTGTCGCCAGGCCTGGTCTGGGTGGCGGCACTGCTGGCGGTGCTGTTGTCGCTGGATGGCCTGTTCCGCAGCGATTTCGAGGATGGCTCGCTGGAACAGTGGGTGCTGTCGCCGCACCCGTTGGCGCTTCTGGTGCTGGCCAAGGTGCTGGCACACTGGATCTTTTCCGGGCTGGCGCTGGTATTGTTGGCGCCGCTGCTGGCGCTGATGCTGGGCCTGCCGAGCCATTGCCTGCCGGTGCTGCTCGGTTCGCTGCTGCTGGGTACGCCCGTGCTGAGCCTTTTGGGCGCGGTGGGCGCGGCGCTGACAGTCGGTCTGAAACGCGGCGGTTTGCTGCTGGCATTGCTGATTCTGCCGTTGTATATCCCTGTATTGATCCTGGGCAGTGGTGCGTTGCAAGCGGCGTTGCAGAATATGCCGGCAACCGGCCACCTGCTCTGGCTCGCCAGCCTGACGGCCCTGGCCGTGACCCTGGCACCCTTTGCGATAGCGGCCGGCCTGAAGATCAGCGTCGGCGAATAACGAGTCCCGGGCTTTCAAGCCCGGCCAATACCCTGGATGTACCCTGATGAAAATAAGCTGGACGTGGTTCCACAAGCTGGGCTCCCCCAAATGGTTCTATGCCATCAGCGGCCGCATGCTGCCGTGGCTTGCCGGCGCTGCCGTGCTCCTGCTGCTGGTCGGCATCACCTGGGGCCTGGCATTCGCCCCCCAGGACTACCAGCAAGGCAACAGCTTCCGCATCATCTACATCCACGTGCCGGCGGCGATGCTGGCGCAGTCCTGCTACGTGCTGCTGGCAGTGGCCGGGGTGGTGGGGCTGGTATGGAAGATGAAACTGGCCGACGTCGCCTTGCAATGCGCGGCCCCCATCGGTGCCTGGATGACCGCCGTGGCACTGGTCACCGGGGCCATCTGGGGCAAGCCCACCTGGGGAAGCTGGTGGGTCTGGGATGCCCGGCTGACGTCCATGCTCATCCTGTTGTTCCTGTACTTCGGCATTATTGCGCTGGGCCAGGCAATCAGTAATCGTGACAGTGCAGCCAAGGCCTGTGCGGTACTGGCGATCGTCGGCGTGGTGAACATCCCGATCATCAAGTACTCGGTGGAGTGGTGGAACACCCTGCACCAGGGCGCCACCTTCACCCTCACCGAAAAGCCGGCGATGCCCGCAGAAATGTGGTTGCCGCTGCTGTGCACGGCGCTGGGCTTCTACTGCTTCTTTGGCGCGGTGCTGTTGCTGCGCATGCGCCTTGAAGTACTCAAGCGCGAAGCGCGCGCCAGTTGGGTCAAGGATGAAGTATTGAACAGCCTGGGGCGGAGGGCCGCACAATGAGTTTCGCCACCTTCGGTGACTTTCTCGCCATGGGCCACCATGGCCTGTACGTGTGGACGGCCTATGGCATCTGCCTGGCGGTGCTGGCGCTGAATGTCGCCACGCCCGTGCTGGCCCGCCGTCGCTACCTGCAAGATGAGGCGCGCCGTTTGCGCCGGGAGAACAACCAGTGAATCCGCAGCGCAAGAAACGCCTGTTGCTCATCGTCGGCCTGCTGGTCGGCGTCGGGGTTGCCGTCGGCTTTGCCTTGAGCGCATTGCAGCAAAACATCAACCTGTTCTACACCCCGACCCAGATCGCCAACGGCGAAGCGCCGCTGGACACCCGCATCCGCGCCGGCGGCATGGTCGAGAAAGGTTCGGTACAGCGTTCGTCCGATTCGCTGGACGTGCGTTTCGTGGTCACTGACTTCAACAAGTCGGTGCCGATCACCTACCGTGGCATCCTCCCCGACCTGTTCCGCGAAGGGCAGGGCATCGTCGCCCTCGGCAAGCTCAACGCCGATGGCGTGGTGGTGGCCGATGAAGTACTGGCCAAGCACGACGAGAAGTACATGCCGCCTGAGGTTACCAAGGCCCTGAAGGAAAGCGGCCAGGCCGCCACCGGCGGGGAGGCCAGGCCATGAACGCGGCGCTGGTGATCCCCGAACTCGGCCAGCTGGCGATGATCCTGGCCATCTGCTTTGCCGCCGTGCAGGCCAGCGTGCCGCTGCTCGGCGCCTGGCGTGGCGACAGCCTGTGGATGAGCCTGGCGCGGCCGGCGGCCTGGGGGCAGTTCGCCTTCCTGGCCTTTGCCTTCGCCTGCCTGACCCATGCCTTCATGACCGACAACTTCTCGGTCGCCTATGTGGCCAGCAACTCCAACAGCGCCTTGCCCTGGTACTACAAGTTCAGTGCCGTGTGGGGGGCGCACGAAGGTTCGCTGCTGCTGTGGGCGCTGATCCTCGGCGGCTGGACCTTCGCCGTATCGGTGTTCTCGCGGCAGTTGCCGCAGGTGATGCTGGCCCGCGTGCTGGCGGTAATGGGCATGATCAGCGTGGGCTTCCTGAGCTTCCTGATCATCACCTCCAACCCGTTCCAGCGCCTGCTGCCGCAGGTGCCGACCGATGGCCGCGACCTCAACCCGCTGTTGCAGGACTTTGGCCTGATCGTCCACCCGCCGATGCTGTACATGGGCTACGTCGGGTTCTCGGTGGCCTTCGCCTTCGCCATCGCCGCCTTGCTCGGTGGCCGCCTGGACGCCGCCTGGGCGCGCTGGTCGCGGCCCTGGACGATCGTTGCCTGGGCCTTCCTCGGTGTCGGCATTACCCTGGGTTCGTGGTGGGCCTACTATGAACTGGGCTGGGGTGGCTGGTGGTTCTGGGACCCGGTGGAAAACGCCTCGTTCATGCCTTGGCTGGTGGGTACGGCGCTGATCCACTCGCTGGCGGTGACCGAAAAGCGCGGGGTATTCAAGAGCTGGACCGTGCTGCTGGCGATCGCCGCGTTCTCGCTGAGCCTGCTGGGTACCTTCCTGGTGCGCTCCGGTGTCCTGACCTCGGTGCATGCGTTTGCCGCCGACCCGTCGCGGGGCATTTTCATCCTGATCTTCCTGCTGTTCGTGGTCGGTGGTTCGCTCACTCTGTTCGCCCTGCGCGCACCGGTGGTCAAGAGCCAGGTCGGCTTTGCCCTGTGGTCGCGCGAGACGCTGCTGCTGGCCAACAACCTGGTGCTGGTAGTGGCGGCCTCGATGATTCTGCTCGGCACCCTCTACCCGCTGGTGCTCGATGCGTTGACCGGTGCCAAGCTGTCGGTCGGCCCACCGTATTTCGACGCCTTGTTCCTGCCGCTGATGGCACTGCTGATGGTGGTGCTGGGCGTGGGCGTGGTGGTGCGCTGGAAAGACACCCCCGGCAAATGGCTGGCCAGCATGATGACCCCGGTGCTGCTTGGCAGCGCCATCCTCGCGCCGGTGGCAGGCTTTATCGTCGACGACTTCGACTGGCCGACCCTGACCGCCTTCGCCCTGGCCGCCTGGGTGGTGCTTGGCGGGCTGCGCGACATTCTCGACAAGACCCGTCACAAAGGCCTGCTCAAGGGCCTGCCTGGCCTGGGTCGCAGCTACTGGGGCATGCAGCTGGCGCACCTGGGCCTGGCGGTGTGCGCGCTGGGCGTGGTGCTGTCGAGCAACAACAGCGCCGAACGCGACCTGCGCATGGCGCCGGGCGAGAGCGTGGAACTGGGCGGTTACCACTTCCTGTTCCAGGGGGCCCGGCACTTCGAAGGGCCGAATTTCATTTCCGACAAGGGCACCGTGGTGGTCAGCCGCGATGGCCGTGAAGTGACCACCCTGCACCCGGAGAAGCGCCTGTACACCGTGCAGCAGTCGATGATGACCGAAGCCGGCATCGACGCCGGCTTTACCCGCGACCTGTACGTCGCCCTCGGCGAGCCGCTGGAGAACGGCGCCTGGGCAGTACGCGTGCATATCAAGCCTTACGTCCGCTGGATCTGGCTGGGCGGTCTGCTGACCGGCCTGGGCGGGTTGCTGGCGGCCCTCGACCGGCGCTATCGCGTCAAGGTCAAGACCCGGGTGCGTGATGCCCTGGGCGTGTCTGGAGCAGCTGCATGAAGCGTTGGATCATGGTAGTCCCTCTGGCGGTATTCCTGCTGGTGGCGGTGTTCCTCTACAAAGGGCTGTTCCTCAAGCCCGATGAGCTGCCCTCGGCAATGATCGGCAAGCCGTTCCCGGCGTTTTCCCTGGCCTCGACCCAGGGCGACCGTACCCTGACCGAGGCCGACTTGCGTGGCCGCCCGGCACTGGTCAACGTGTGGGCCACCTGGTGCCCGTCGTGCAAGGTAGAGCACCCGTACCTGAACCAGCTGGCCCAGCAGGGCGTGGTGATCCACGGCGTCAACTACAAGGACGACAATGCGGCGGCCTTGAAGTGGCTGGCCGAGTTCCACAACCCTTACCAGCTGGACATTCGTGACGAGCAGGGCAGCCTGGGCCTGGACCTGGGCGTGTATGGCGCGCCGGAAACCTTCCTGATCGATGCCAAGGGCATCATCCGCTACAAGCACGTGGGCGTGGTCGATGCCACGGTCTGGCGTGAGCAGCTGGCGCCGCTGTACCAGGGCCTGGTCGACGAGGCCAAGCCATGAAGCGGGGGCTGGCAGCTGCCGTGCTGGGGCTCTTCATGGGCTTGAGCCTGGCAGGCGTGGCCAAGGCGGCCATCGACACCTACCAGTTCCGCGACGATGCCGAGCGTGAGCGCTACCAGCAGCTGACCAAGGAGCTCCGCTGCCCCAAGTGCCAGAACCAGGACATCGCCGACTCCAACGCGCCGATTGCCGCCGACCTGCGTCGGGAAATCTTCCGCATGCTCGGCGAGGGCAAGAGCAACCAGCAGATCGTCGACTTCATGGTCGACCGCTATGGCGACTTCGTGCGCTACAAGCCGGCGCTCAGCGGGCGTACCTGGCTGCTGTGGTTCGGCCCGGGGATTTTGCTGGCTGGTGGTTTCGTGGTGCTGGCGCTGATCGTGCGCCGGCGCCGCAGTGCGGCCGTGCAGGGCGCCAATGAGTTGTCCGCCGAAGAACGCGAGCGTCTCGCCAAATTGCTGGAAAAAGAACAGACCCATGATTGAATTCTGGCTTAGCGCGGGCCTGCTGCTGCTCGCTGCCCTCAGCTTCCTGCTGATCCCGATCCTGCGTGGCCGTGGCCGCCAGCAGGAAGAAGACCGCACCGCCCTGAACGTGGCCCTGTACCAGGAGCGCGTCGCCGAACTGGCTGCCCAGCAGGCCGCTGGCGTGCTCGACGAGGCGCAAATGGCCAAGGGCCGCGACGAGGCCGCCCGTGAGCTGCTGGCGGATACCGAAGGTGCCGAGGCCCCGCGCCAGGGGCACCTGGGCAAGGCCCTGCCGTTGCTGGCGGCGTTGCTGGTGCCGCTGCTGGCATTGGGGCTGTACCTGCATTTCGGCGCGGCCGACAAGGTTGAGCTGACCCAGGAGTTTGCCGAAGCGCCCAAATCGATGGAAGAAATGACTGCCCGCCTGGAGCGGGTGGTGCAGGCCCAGCCGGATTCGGCCGAGGCCGTGTACTTCCTGGGCCGAGCCTACATGGCCGAGCAGCGCCCCGCCGATGCCGCGCGTACCTTCGAGCGCGCCGTGGCCCTGGCCGGTCGCCAGCCCGAATTGCTCGGGCAGTGGGCACAGGCGCTGTACTTCGCTGCCGACAAGAAATGGAGCCCGCAGCTGCAGGCGCTGACTGACGAGGCGCTGAAAGCCGACCCCAACGAAGTGACCAGCCTGGGGCTGCGTGGTATCGCTGCCTTCGAGGGCGAGCGTTACCAGGAAGCCATCGAATACTGGAAGCGCCTGCTGGCGCAGCTGCCGGAAGGTGATGCCTCGCGTGCGGCGCTGCAGGGTGGTATCGACCGCGCTGCCGAGCGCCTGGGCGGTTCGCCGGGGCAGGCTGCGGCGCCCGTGGCGGCTCGCTTGAAGGTGCGCGTGGAACTGGCTGCGGCGTTGAAAGACAAGGTCAAGCCTGACGACACGGTGTTCATCTTCGCCCGCGCCAGCAATGGCCCACCCATGCCGCTGGCGGCCAAGCGGGTGACCGTGGCGCAGTTGCCGATCGAGGTGGAACTGTCCGATGCTGACGCCATGATGCCGCAGATGAAACTGTCGGACTTTGCCGAAGTCCAACTCGTTGCACGTGTATCACGCGCTGGCCAGCCAACCCATGGCGAGTGGATTGGCCAGGGCACGCCATTGCCCAGCGCCACCCAGGCCATCCAGCACCTGACCATCGACAGCCCCGACCCGTAAGAGAGCAATGCCATGCACAGCATCGTCCGCCTGACCCTGATCACCCTGGCCCTGGGTTTGTCTGCGTGTACGGTGCATGAGCCGTACGAGCAGCCCGAACCACCGATCGAGCGCCTGCCGCCGCCGGGGCCGGCGGTCAAGCCCTTGCCGGACAGGCAGCCGGCCCCCGCGCCGAGCAAGCCCGCGGCCACGCCCAAGCCGATGCCTCGCACCTCGGCCAGCTTCGCGCCGCCACCTGGCGGGGCGAGCCATTGGGACCCGAAGCTGGGTGTGTATGTGCTGGAGAAGAAGCCCAATACCTTCTACCGCCAGCGGACCTACTACCGCTTCAACAACGGCTGGAGCTGGTCGCTGAGCCCGGATGGACCGTGGCAGGAGACTGACAGCAGCGGTGTGCCGGGTGGTCTGGGGCGTGCGTTCGCCCAATAATTGCAACGTTGCCGTTGCCGTTGCCGTTGCCGTTGCCGTTGCCGTTGCTTTTGCTTTTAAGCGCGCGGTAGTCCAGGCGCCGCCGATTGCGACTTCAGGAGGCCGAGCGAAGGGACTGCGGAGGGAGG